>NZ_PIJG01000001.1:0-187165 GCF_002809955.1 Geobacillus sp. Manikaran-105 | reverse complement strand
TCTGCTTTCCTATTGCCTTTTTTGGCCATTTTCAGTATACCCTCACGGATCAGGAGCGTATACCGCACTCACCAAGTGGTGGGGATTTTCACGGAAAAGATCCATGAGGAAATGGTCGTCCTCACTTCGGCATGAAAACTACGGCTCACCGACAAGCGATTTTCGCAGAAAAAGAGAGCGTCTCCCAAAGCGGGAAAACGCTCTCTTCCTTACCGCCTATGTATGTTGTGCTTCACTCGAAGGCAACGCTCCTTGAAGCCGGACCCTTTATCTCGTAAAGACGTGATGCCCGATGCGAATCGTCACCGGACGCGACAACATCCATTTGTCTTTTGTGATTTTCGGATTGTAGAAATAAAGCGAGCCGCGGCGATCGCTCGGGAACAAGGCCAGCGCCTTGTCAACCGCCTCGTAATCTTGCTTGGTCGGCTGAATGCGGATCAATTTCCCCGTTTTGACCGGTACAAACGCGTAGCCGGATTTCGTCTTTTGATAAATGACGCCGCGCACTGTCTTTGGAAACTCCGGATGCTTTGTGCGGTTTAAAACCACAAGCGCCACTTCCACCTTGCCGGCAAACGGCTCGCTCGAACCAGTTTCCGCCTGCACCAACTGAGCGAGCAATTTCCGATCAGCGGCGCTCAAGGAGATCGATTTCTTCTTGGCTGGCGCCGAAGCCGACTGCTTCGCAGCGGCCGGCACTTTCAGCTTTTTGCCGGCATAAATCACATCGCTTTTCAACCCGTTTAACGATTTTAACGAAGCAACCGAAGTATGATATAGTTTGGCAATCTTTGACAACGTATCGCCTTTTTTCACTTGATAGTATGTATACGAGCCAGCCGCTTCCGCTGACAGCCCATGGGAGCTTAACGCCATACAGCAAGTGATCGCGAGCGCTGCAATCGTCTTTTTCACTCTGCGCATCCTCCTCATCATTGCCTTTTGGCTTTTTTCTTTGTTTACTAGATTAGCAGGCAAAGGCGGGAACGTCACTGTATATCTTTTCCATATAAAGTAGCCGACAGCTTTCAATCCATTGGCGCTGTAAGGCGGGACAAGCTTTTTTACAGTTGCATTACAGTTGCGTTACGCTTCGTAACAAGCCGTCGTTTGAAACTTGCCAAACTGCGATCTTTTCGACATAATAATAGACGAAACTGCGGCACAGCGCCGTTGGAAGCAACATCAAAATGTGGGGGATCTTGAAAAACATCGAATCAACGCATTGGGGTGGGGATCGTGCTGACCGGGTGGTTTCTTTGGTTTATTTTGCTTTGGGTCGTCTTTTTGCTTGTCATGATGTCGATCGGCGGCTTTTTCATGTTCCGCAAGTTTTTGAAGCGGCTGCCAAAAGAAGATGGAAAATCGGAGCTCGACTGGCAGGAATATTACATTGAACAAACCCGCCATTTATGGGGGGAAGAAGAAAAGGCGCTGCTTGAGGAATTGGTTCGCCCTGTGCCGGAATTGTTCCGCGACGTCGCGCGGCAAAAGATCGCCGGCAAAATCGGCGAGCTTGCCTTGAAGGAGCAGGCGCCGCGCATCACGCGCGACTTGTTGATCCGCGGCTATATCATGGCAACACCGAAGCGTGACCATAAATTTTTGATCCGGACATTGCAGGCGAAAGACATCGATCTCGCCCCTTATCAACATTTACTGGAAAGCCGCTGACGTTCCGCCTTTCATCCTAAGGCTGGCCGGCGGCTTTCTCGTCTGTTTCAGCATGAAAAAAGCGGCCCAAACAAGCAGCTTTTTCGGCCGGGACAGACGACTTCATCTCCTCCGTCTGCGAAACATTCCAAGGAAGCGAAGTGAAGCGGCTTCGAGCAACAAAAAAGGAAGCTGTCCATCAGCGGGACAGCTCTTTATGTCAGCACCGGCGGTTTCAGCTGCGCCGCCAGCTTTCTATACGAAACGTACATCGCAATCCGCCATGGGACGATCATCGAAAACGCGAGCAAATAAAACATGCCGCTTAACTGGCGGTAGTCGATCGTTCGTCCTAAATACGTTTTCAAACCAAGACGTATGACAATCAACCCGAGCAAAATCCAAATAAAGGATTTTGAGCGTTTCAAATAAATATCATTGCCCCGGATTTCAAATTTCGACGTTTTAATGAGAAACAGCGAGAAAAACAGGCCAAGAATGACCGCCTCGATCAGTTCCCCGCGCGTAACGCGAAAAACCGGATCGATGAACATCAGCGCCCCGGTGCTCATAAACAGCGGCGGCAAAATAATTTTTTTGGCATTCGTCGGCTTTTCCGACGCCTTCATGCGCACAAAAAAGATGAGAAACGCCATCACAACGGCGATGAGCGATGTAATGAACGCCAAAGCCATCACCTTCTTCCGTCAAAATTCACGGACAACGCTATTATAGCAAAAACCGCTCCGCTTGCCTACCGTCCTCTCGAGCCGCCCCCGCCTTCGTCAAACATCGCACTCGCCTCATCCCCTCTCGCCGGCTAAAAGAAACGCAGCCAGCTGTCTTCCGGCGGTCATAAGCGGCGCCTTCCTTGGCGTACGGAGCCGAAGCTCGCTTACAAAAGACGGGCAATCGCCTCGAGCACGCGGGTTTCTTCAAACGGCTTGACGATGAAATCGGCCGCTCCGGCTTCAATGGCCTCAACGACCATACGCTGCTGCCCGAGCGCCGAGCAGATGATGATTTTCGCCCCCGGATCGATCTCCTTAATCGCCCGCACCGCTTCAATCCCATTCATGACCGGCATCGTAATGTCCATGATGACAAGATCGGGGCGCAGCCGGCGATACAGCTCCACCGCCTCTTTGCCGTTTTCCGCCTCACCGGCTACAGTGTGATCCGCTTTTTCTAGTATGCGGGCCAGCGTTACCCGCATAAACTTCGCATCATCAGCAATTAAAATGGCAGCCATCTTTCCATCGCCCTCTCCTCAACGATATTCCTCCAACAACAGCCGCACAAAGGGCGGCTCCATTGCCGCTAAAAGCCGGTAAATCCGCCAAACAGGCTTGTTGTGTAAGCAATCAGCTTTGTCATCCAGTCAAAGTACAAAACGACGCCCATCGCCACCATGACATAGCCGCCCACCTTCATGATGGACGCGCTATGGCGGCGAATCCATTGCAACTTGCCGATAAAAAACGACAAAATGAAAAACGGAACGGCAAATCCGAGCGTATAAGCAAGCATATACACCATTCCTGAGCCCGGGTTGGTTGCGGCTAGAGCGACAACCGCCACCAAAATCGGCCCCATGCACGGCGTCCAACCGGCAGCAAACGCCATGCCAATCAGCACAGAGCCGACATATCCCGATGGCCGTTCACGAAACGAAATGCGCCGGTCTTTCAGCAAAAACGCCGGCTTCCACAACCCGGCGACGACGAGGCCGAGAGCAACGATCACGACCGCGCCGATTTGCCGGATCGCATCTTGATAATCAACAAACAGCCTTCCAAGCAGCGAGGTGCCAAAGCCAAGCGAGATAAAAATGAGCGAGAAGCCGAGCAAAAAGCAAAGCGTATGCCATAAGCTGCGGCGGTTCAGCATTGCGTTTTCCTCTTTCAGCTCGCTGACCGACACGCCGGTGATATACGATAAAAACGCCGGATAAAGCGGCAAGCAGCACGGAGAAATAAACGACAAAAACCCGGCGCCGAACGCTAAAAATAGATTGAGATCATTCATTGGTGAACCAGCCCCTGCTTTTTTACTTTTTATTTTAGCAGAATTCCTTCTTCCCGTAACGTGTTTCTCATTGTTCCTGGTCAATTTTTCTATTTTCCATTTTTGCGTTCACTGATAAAATAGTATAAAGCACCATACACAATACTTCAAGCAAAGGACGGTCGATTCGTGCCGAAATGCAAATTGTTGACCTTGATTGAACAAAAGCGGATGGAGCTTGTCGACACGGTGGCCAAAACGGGGTTAAACTCGGCGGCGGCCATGAAAATCAGCAAAGAACTTGACACGTTGCTCAATGCCTATCAACGCGAACAAACCAAGCGGCGAAAGCAAAGCGCCTCCCGCTAGGCGGGACATGGCGCTTTCTTCTTTTTGTTCCAAGCAGGGGCGGCAAAACGCCGCCATTTACGCATGGACGTCGACGAGGCCGTTTTGCAGCAAGTACATTTGGTAGTAAAGCCCTTTTTGCGCCAGCAGTTGCTGATGCGTACCGCGCTCGATGATTTCGCCGCGGTGGAGGACGAAAATTTGATCAGCGTCTTGAATCGTTGATAGACGGTGGGCGATGGCGATCGTCGTCCGCCCTTTTCGCATGCGCATGAGCGCATCTTGAATCGCTTCCTCTGTTTCGGTGTCAATATGGGCGGTCGCCTCATCGAGCACCAAAATTTTCGGATCAGCAGCGATCGTGCGAGCAAAGGAAAGAAGCTGGCGCTGACCGCTTGATAACGTCGCCCCGCGCTCGGCGAGCACATGGTCGTAGCCGCCGGGCAATTGCTCAATAAACGCATCGGCCTGCACGAGCCGAGCGGCCTCCTTAATGGCTTCGTCGTCCAGTTCCTGATTATACATGCGAATGTTCTCTTTGACCGTCCCGTAAAACAAAAACGGATCTTGCAAGACAAGGCCGAGGCGGCGGCGCAGCTCGGCGCGCGAGTAATCGCGGATCGACCGGCCGTCAAGCAAAATATCGCCGCGGTCAAACTCATAAAAGCGCATGAGCAAGTTGATGATCGAACTTTTGCCGCTGCCGGTATGGCCGACAAACGCGACCGTCTGACCTGGACGGATGACAAACGACAGCCGTTTCAGCACATCCCGTTTGCCGTCGTAGGAAAAGCTGACATCCCGAAATTCGATTTCCCCGCGCTCGATCACATGCGGCGACCGATTTGGATTGGCCGGCGCCTCTTCTTGATGATCAAGAAGGGCAAACACGCGAGAGGCGGAAACGATCGCCTGCTGGTAAAGAGACAGGCGCATCATCATTTGCGTCACCGGTTCGAAAAAGCGCTCCAAATAGTTGACAAACGCATACAGCACTCCGATCTCAACTGGGCCATCAAGCGCCGTGATGCCAAAAAAGCTGAGCACGACCATGATCGACAACATATACACCACATCGATCGCCGGTCGAAGCAGCAGTCCATCAAGGTGGATGTTTTTCATCCCCGCCTTGTAATGCGCTTCATTGACGGCGGCAAACTCTTGATATAAACGGCGCTGCTGGCGGAACGCTTGAATGACGGCCATTCCTTGCAGCGATTCGTTCAATTTGGCGTTCAGTTCGCTCAGCCGTTCGCGCATCTCTTGATAAAACACTGAGCTGTAGCGGCGGTATGTGTGCATGATGAACGCGATCGCCGGGAGGATGAACAGGCAAAACAACGCAAGCTTAGCATCAAGCGAAAACATAGCGACAAACACGCCGATGACAAACAAGCCGTTTTGCACAAAGGCCGCTAGGACGCTGATGAACATGTCCTTGATCGCTTCTGTATCGTTCGTCACCCGCGAAACGATGCTTCCGCCCGGCGTCCGGTCAAAATAGCTCATCCCGAGCCGGTGCACTTTCGCAAACACATCCATCCGCAGCGCTTGAATGACGTACAAAGCGAGCCGCTGAAACTCGACAAGCTGGAAGTAGGAAATGATCGTTTTCAAGACGAGCACGCCGAGATAGGCGGCGGCCAGCGCCGCCACCGGTCCAAAAGCGAGGCGGCCCGGCACCAAATAGTCATCAATGAACACTTTCACCAAATACGGGCCGGAAAGCTCCCCGGCCGTTGCCAACAGAAGAAGCGCAAACGCAAGCGCAGTTTCTTTTTTGTATCTTCCCATATAAGCGAGCAGCCGCCATAAAACGCGCCGCTGCTCTTTTGTTGTCAACCATCGGTCGTTCATCCACTTCCCCCTATTCCACAAACAACTTGTATTTTCAAGCTTTTCGCTCCGCTCGTTTTTGGCGGGAGCTCGAACGTTCAGGTCTGTTGTTACTCCGCAAGCGCCTCAAGCTGTTGGCGCCGGTGCATGTCACGATACCAGCCGTCTTCTGTCATCAGCTGCTCGTGCGTTCCGGCCTGCACAATTCGTCCCCCGTCAAGGACGAGAATCCAATCGGCATGCTCAACCGCGCTTAAACGATGAGCGGCGATGATCGTCGTTTTTCCGCGCCGCTCCTGTTTGAGCGCCGCTAAAATCCGCGCCTCGGTCTTCGCATCCACAGCCGACAACGCGTCATCAAAAATGAGCACTTCTGGGTCAATGAGAAGCGCCCGGGCGATGGACAGCCGCTGTTTTTGCCCGCCGGATAGGGAAACTCCGCGCTCGCCGATGACTGTCTCATACCCGTCGGGAAACTGCAAAATGTCATCATGAATGTCGGCCAGCCGCGCCGCCCGTACGACCTCGTCCTCTCCGGCTTCCGGCTTGGCAAAGGCGATGTTGTCGCGGATGGAGGCAGAAAACAAGAAATGGTCTTGCGGCACGTAGCCGATCGCCGAACGGAGCGCGAAAAGCGTATAATCGCGGATGTCGCGGCCGCCGAAGCGAATCTCGCCGTCATAGCCGTCAAACTCGCGCAGCAGCAGGCGAAGCAACGTCGTTTTTCCCGCCCCCGTTTTGCCGACGACGCCAAGCGTCGCCCCACGCTTGAGCTGAAAACGAATGCCCCGAAGCGCCGGCTTCGCCTCCCCCGGATAGGCAAATTGACGAACATCATACTCAATGTCGCCTTGCGGAGCGATGTGAAGGGCATCCGGACGTTCGTTGATTTCATCTTGTTCAGCCAACAGCGCCCGCACCCGGTCGTACGAAGCACGCCCTCGCTCAACAATGTTAAACAGCCAGCCGAACGCCAACATCGGCCAAATAAGCAGGCCAAGGTAGGTCGTAAACGACACAAGCTCGCCGATCGTCAATTCGCCCGCCAAAACCATTTGGCTGCCAAACGCCACAGCGAGAAAAAATGACAGCCCAACAAGCAGCCCGATCGTCGGATCAAACAAGGCGTCAATTTTGGCGACGGCAACGTTTTTCGCCACGACGTCTTCCGATTGACGGCGAAACGCCTCGACATCGTGTTCCTCATAGCCGAACGCCTTGATGACGCGGATGCCGTTGACGCTTTCCTGCACCTTGTCGTTCAGCGACGAAAACGCCGCTTGCGCCGTTAAAAACCGTTCATGCAGCATCGCCCCATACCGGCTTGTCGCCCATGCCATCACCGGCAGCGGCAGCAGGCTGATCAACGTCAGCTTCCAGCTGATCGATATCGCCATCGTCGCCAGGACAAACCCGCCGAGCGTCACCGAGTCGACGAGCGTTAAGATGCCGCTTCCCGCCGTTTGTTGAATCGCCTGCAAATCATTGGTCGCATGGGCCATTAAATCGCCGATCCGCTTCCGCTGGTAAAACGACGGCGACATGTTCGTAAAATGCTGATACAGCTCGTTGCGCAGCTGGCGGGCAAGCTTGACCGCCGAACCGAAAATGAAAATGCGCCAAGCGTAGCGGAGCCCGTAAAGCGCCGCCGCAACGGCGGCGAGGACGGCGATCCAGCGGATGAGCACTTCTTTTGTCATCGTGCCGTTTTTCATATGATCGACCAACAAGCCGATCACTTTCGGCGGGACTGTCTCCAAAAACGCCACGATGACAAGCACGAAAATGCCGGTGATATACGCCTTCTTTTCTTGACGGAAAAACCAAAACAAATCGCGAAACACGCGCATAAGGCCCGCCCTCCTTTCATTTGGCTGACGAACAATCGCCATATTATTGTAACAAAACTAGAAAAATTTTGAAAGAACATTTTGGCAAAATAAAAAGACACTCTCGATCGAGTGTCTGTTTTGCTTATTTCAGTTGATTGTTCATCATTTTCATCATTTGATTGATTTTCTTTTGCGACGGGGTCATGCCCATTTGCATCATCATCATGCGAATCATTTGTTCATTGATCGGCGGGTTTTTCTTTAAATAATTGATCATCGTTTTGCGGGCGATGAAAAACCCGATCGCCATACCGGCGATGAGCGCCAGCACACCAACGAGAATCGTACCCCACATACAGCGCTTTTCCTCCTTCTTGTTGTCTCCCTAACAGTGTACTAAACGATGCGTCATTAGACAATATTTCGCGACAAAAATCTTTTCATTACGCAAATTTTCTTCCTTGCGCCGGCGCAGACAACCAATAGTAGTCGGCAAAATCAGCGTCGACCGCCAAAAACGTCGGCGAAAGCCGAGCGAGCGCCCGCCCGATGTCCGCGGCAAGCGGCGCGCTGTCAGCGACAAGAAGCAAGCGGCGCTTTTGCACGACAAGCAACGCTTCCTCGCCGGCGTCGTTTTGCAAAACAAACATATTGCGCTCCAAATTTTTGCCGACGCGGCCGGCAAAATATTGCTTTAAGCCAAGTTCCAGGCGCGAAAATGACAGCCGTTCGGTGATAAATTCGACTTGCTTGCGGCAAATCGCCTTCAGCGGCGCTTTCGCGTATTGATGCTCACGAAGCAGTTCGACAATTTTTTCTGCCCGATGGCGGTAATGCGACGCCACATCGTCATTCAACAAATAAATCCAATAGCGGACCATGCCCCATCCCCCATTTCTGTTCATCTATTTTCTATTATAGAAAAGGAAAGGGGAAAAATATGTCTATTAACGGCAAGTTTTTTCACTAACATTGTCGATTTTTGTTTGCGGTGGCCATGCGGCCGCAAACAGGCCAACACGTCACGAGCAAGCCTTTGATTCTCGATTCCCCCCGAAAATACGTGACCAAGGTGCAGCCATCTTTCCCAAAAACAAGCTGCCCCTGCAACAACGCAAGGGCAGCTTTCCCGATTACTTGCCGAGCAATGCTTTCACGCGGCGGACGACGTTGTCAACGGTAAATCCATATTCCGCCATAATTTTCTCTCCTGGAGCAGAAGCGCCGAATCGGTCGATGGCCAAAATGTCGCCCTCGGCGCCGACGTAGCGCTCCCAACCGAGCGACGCGCCCATTTCAATGGCGAGCCGCTTCGTCACGGCCGGCGGAAGCACTTCATCGCGGTACGATTTTGGCTGCGCTTCGAAGCGGTCCCACGATGGCATGCTGACAACAGCGACGTCGATGCCATCGGCGGCGAGCGCTTCCTGCGCTTTCACCGCCAAGCTCACCTCCGAACCGGTCGCCAACAGCAGCGCCTCCGGAGCGCCGTTTTTCGCCGGTGAAACGACGTACGCGCCTTTTTTCACGCCTTCATACGCCAACTGAGCGGTTGTCGGCAATGTCGGCACATCTTGACGCGTCAAGACGAGTGCGGTCGGCTTGTCCGTCGACTCGAGCGCCAGCCGCCAGGCGGCCGCCGTTTCGTTCGCGTCAGCCGGCCGGATGACTGACAAGTTCGGCATCGCCCGAAGCGAAGCGAGATGTTCGATCGGCTCGTGCGTCGGGCCGTCTTCCCCGACGGCGATGCTGTCGTGCGTCAAGACGTAGATGACCGGCAAGCCCATGAGCGCCGCCAGCCGAATCGCCGGACGCAAATAGTCAGAGAACACGAAGAACGTGCCGCCGAACACTTTCACTCCGCCATGAAGCGCCATGCCGTTTAACGCCGCGCCCATGGCAAACTCGCGCACGCCAAACCAAATGTTGCGCCCTTCATAGCTGTCCGGCAAGAAGTTGCCGCCGCCTTTGATAAGCGTTTTGTTCGAGCTTGCTAGGTCAGCCGAACCGCCGAACAGCTGCGGCACCGCTTTGGCAATGGCGTTGATCACTTCCCCGGATGACGAGCGGGTCGCCAAGCTTTTGCCCGCTTCATACACCGGCAGCGCCGCCTCCCAGCCATCCGGAAGCTTGCCTTCGATCGCCTGCTTCAGCTGGGCGGCCAATTCCGGATGCGCCCGCTCGTAAGCAGCGAAGCGCTCATTCCACTCCGCTTCTTTTTTCGCACCGGCCTCTTGCACCGTTTCCCGGAAATGAGCGTACACTTCATCCGGCACGTAGAAATCTTCGGAAAACGTCCAGCGGTACGCTTCCTTCGTCAGCTTCGCCTCTTGGGCGCCGAGCGGAGCGCCGTGGACGCCGGACGTGCCCGCTTTATTTGGCGCGCCATAGCCGATCGTCGTTTTCACTTCGATGAGCGTCGGCCGGTCAAGGTCCGCCCGCGCCTCCTCGAGCGCTTTGGCGATTTCTTCGATGTTGTTGCCATCGTCGACGCGCAAATATTGCCAGCCGTACGCTTGGAAACGTTGGGCGACGTTTTCCGAGAACGACAGGTTGAGCTCCCCGTCAAGGGAAATGTCGTTCGAATCATACAGAACGATCAAGCGGCCGAGCTTCAAGTGGCCGGCGAGTGACGCCGCTTCGCTCGCCACTCCTTCCATCAAATCGCCGTCGCCGCAAATGGCGTACGTATAATGATTGATGATCTCAAACCCGTCGCGGTTGTATGTAGCAGCCAAATGCCGTTCCGCCATCGCCATGCCGACCGCCATCGCGATCCCTTGGCCGAGCGGGCCGGTCGTTGCCTCCACCCCTGGCGTATGGCCGTATTCCGGATGCCCCGGCGTTTTGCTTCCCCATTGGCGGAACTGTTTCAAGTCGTCCATCGTGACATCGTAGCCGCTTAGATGAAGCAGGCTGTAAAGCAGCATCGACCCGTGCCCAGCGGACAAAACAAACCGGTCGCGGTTAAACCAGTTGGGATTCGCTGGATTATGGTTCATAAATTTCGTCCAGAGCGTATACGCCATCGGGGCCGCGCCCATCGGCATGCCCGGGTGCCCGGATTTCGCTTTTTCGATCGCGTCAATCGACAGCGTTCGAATGGTGGTAATCGCTAATTCTTCGATCGAATGCGCCATTGTTTTCCTCCCTTTCATCAACATGGTGTCATCTACTATCATATAGAAAATCGAACGGCTTGTACAACGTTATTTTCCGGGCCCCTCTTCCGACCGTTTAATGGAGGCGCCGCCGCTGACTTTCCTTCAATTTTTGCGGCGTCACGTCGTGGCCGTTTGGGTCGATGACCGTCACCGTATGAAGCATATCGGTCATCGCCTTGCGGAACGCTTGAATGTATTCCCGGCGCAGCTTCGCCTGTTCCAGCGTCTCCTCGGCCGACAAGCCGCCGGTTTTCGCTTTTTTCGCCAGTTCATTAATGCGGGCTAATTTATGTTTGGCAAGCATGAGTCATCTTCCCCTATCTGCCATGGTATCGTTTTGTTTTATCTTATCCGATGAAACGGGAAGATGGCAACGATGGCGCTCGCCCGCCTTCGTTTGCCGTCCGTCGCTCGACGGACGGACGCATCATATGGTCAATGCCGCTCCTGCTGCCCGTCCATATATTCTTGGTAGCGGCGATGGACGGTCGCTTTGGACGCCTCGTAACCGAAGCTTCGGAGCGTGGCGGCGATCTCCGCAAACGTTAAGCCGTGCCCGCGCAGGCGGACGATTTCTTCAACCGGCAGCTCGACCCGGTCGCGCCCGGCGTTCTCGCCGCGCCGCGTCAAGTTCCGGTCCGGCCGGTAGCCGCGCTCGACAGCCCGCCGCATGCCGCGGCGAATTTTGGCGTTATGTATTTTCCGCTGATACTCTTCGACAATGGCGATGATCGACAGCACCATTTCATCGGCCTCTGACAGCGGCATCTCCCCGCGATGGCTGGCGCTGTAAATTTTCACGCCCCTCTTTTTCAGGCAATGCAGCACCGCCATGCGCGCGTGGCCGCGCCCGAGCCGCGTTTCATCTTGAATGAGCAAAGCATCAACTTGATGTTCTTCGCAAAGCGACAACAGCTCCAACACGCCGTCGCGGTCGGCTTCATAGCCGCTCGCCTGTTCGGCAATCACCTTGACAACTTCAAAGCCACAGTCGGCCGCCAGCTTCTCGAGCTCGGCCCGCTGCCTGGCCAGCGACGTTTCCTGCTCCGCTTTGTCCGTGCTGACGCGGCAGTAAATGACTGCCTTCATGGCCATCCCTTCCTTCTGTCACCGGTTGACGGCCAATGAGCCGCCATGCTTTGATTTTAACACAGGAATGACGATTTGTTCCCCTGCTGTAAGGCGCGGGCCCGACAGATGGTTTACCTCCACCACCCAGCGGATAAACTCGCCCGGCGTCAGTCCATGCTCCTCTTCATACTGCCTCGCCAACCCCCAAAGCGTGTCGCCGGAAGCCACCGTTACGGTCATGTATTCGTTCGGATCGACCGGATCGCCGGCGTAAACGAATGCAGCCAGCATCAGGGCGAGCAAGACGGAAAAAACGACATAGTGCATCAACCCTTTTTTCATATTCTCCACCCCACCTAGAATGTTTGTTCGCTTTTTTCTTTAATTATAATCAGGAACACTTGTTTGTGTCAACAAAAAAACTCGAACTTATGTTTGTTTTTTCATCTGCTCCGTGCTATAATAAAAACAAATGATGTGGCAAGAGGTGTGAAAAAGGATGACAAAACTGTCCAAACGGCAGCAGCAAATTTTAGAGTTTATTAAGCACGAAGTGAAAACGAAAGGCTACCCCCCATCCGTCCGGGAGATTGGGGAAGCGGTCGGTCTGGCGTCGAGCTCCACTGTTCACGGCCACCTTGCGCGCCTGGAGAGCAAAGGATACATTCGCCGCGACCCAACCAAGCCGCGCGCCATTGAAATTTTGGACAGCGATGCGGAAACAGCGGGGAAAAAAGAGGAGATCATTTCCGTGCCGATCATCGGCAAAGTGACAGCCGGCCAGCCGATCACCGCGGTCGAAAACATCGAGGATTATTTTCCGCTGCCGAAGCGGCTCGCCGCCGGGGAGGAGCAGCTGTTTATGCTTGAAGTGATGGGCGACAGCATGATCGAAGCCGGCATTTTAGACGGCGACTACGTCATCGTCCGCCAGCAGTCATCGGCCAACAACGGCGACATCGTCGTCGCCATGACGGAAGAGAATGAGGCGACAGTGAAGCGGTTTTTCAAAGAAAAGGACCATATCCGCCTGCAGCCGGAAAACGCCCACCTTGAGCCGATCATCGTTCGCGACTGCACCATTCTTGGCAAAGTGATCGGCGTGTATCGCCTGATTGACTGACCGGCAGAAGGGGCTGCGCTGTCGCTCTCACGCTGCAGCCCAGCCGGCCATCATAACGACAAAAAAAGCTGTCCCCACTTGGACAGCTTTTTTCATGTTTAATACAGTTCCATATATTGATCCAATTCCCATTGATGAACCGTCGTCCGGTACATATCCCACTCGATTTCTTTCGCCTCGACGAAGTGCTCAAACAAATGTTTGCCGAGCGCTTGAACGATCACCTCGTCCGATTTTAAATTGTCGAGCGCTTCGATGAGCGTGGCCGGCAAATCGACAATGCCTTCTTCAAGCCGCTCTTCTTTCGTCATGACGTAAATGTTTCGGTCAACCGGCGCCGGAGGAGTGAGCTTGTTGCGAATGCCGTCAAGCCCGGCCGCCAACAGCACGGCCATCGCCAAGTACGGGTTCGCCGCCGGATCGACGCTGCGCACTTCAATGCGCGTGCTCATGCCGCGCGAAGCCGGAATGCGGATGAGCGGGCTGCGGTTGCGCGCCGACCAGGCGACATAACATGGCGCCTCGTACCCCGGAACAAGCCGCTTGTACGAGTTGACCGTCGGGTTGGTGACAGCTGTAAAGTTCGGCGCATGCTTCAACACGCCGGCAATAAACTGCCGGGCCGTATCGCTCAACTGCAAATCGCCGTTCGGATCAAAAAAGGCGTTTTCGTTGTTGCGAAACAGCGACAAGTTGCAGTGCATTCCCGAACCGTTAATCCCAAAAATCGGCTTCGGCATAAACGTCGCATGCAGCCCATGTTTGCGGGCGATCGTTTTGACAACGAGTTTAAACGTTTGAATGTCGTCGCACGCTTTGATGGCATGGGCGTATTTAAAATCGATCTCGTGCTGGCCCGGGGCAACTTCATGGTGCGACGCTTCAATTTCAAAGCCCATCTCCTCAAGCTCAAGCACGATATCGCGCCGGCAGTTTTCCCCTAAGTCGGTCGGCGCCAAGTCGAAGTAGCCGCCGCGGTCGTTCAGTTCCATCGTCGGACGGCCATTTTCATCGAGCTTAAAGAGGAAAAACTCCGGTTCCGCTCCCAAGTTGAACGCCGTAAAGCCGAGCGCTTCCATCTCTTTCAACACGCGCTTTAAATTGTAGCGCGGGCAGCCTTCAAACGGCGTGCCGTCCGCATTGTAAATGTCGCAAATAAAGCGGGCGACTTTTCCTTTTTCCGATGTCCACGGGAAGATGACAAACGTGTCCAAATCCGGATACAAATACATGTCCGATTCTTCGATGCGGACAAACCCCTCGATCGAAGACCCGTCAAACATCATTTTATTATTGAGCGCTTTCTCAAGTTGGCTGATCGGGATTTCGACGTTTTTGATCGTCCCCAAAATATCGGTGAATTGCAGGCGAATGTACTTGACGTTTTCTTCTTTGACGATGCGCATAATGTCTTCGCGCGTATATTTTGCCATGATTGAAACTCCTCCCCCGGCTCCGAAATCATTTCTCAATCCTTAGTGAAAGAAGCGAGCGAGATCTCCTTGGCGAAGCGATGCGCGCTGAAACCGTCCGGCCTGCAGCAATTCATTCCGCAAAATTTCGCGCAGTTCTTCGTCCGACAGCTTCGGTTTCCCCACTTTTTCGACCTTTTCCGGCTGCTCATGGCGCCCTTCTTGCCGGGCGGCGAAAATTTGCTTGATGCCGGCGAGGTTTACGCCTTGGTCAATCAAGTCTTTAATCTCGAGCAAACGGTCGATGTCGTTGAGTGAAAACAGCCGCCGGTTGCCCTCGGTGCGCGCCGGCGTGACGAGGCCGTGCTCTTCGTAATAGCGGATTTGGCGGGCGGATAAGTCAGTCAGCTGCATCACGATCCCAATCGGAAACAATGGCATGGAACGACGAATATGACTGCTCATGCCAATTCCTCCTCGCTTTTGATACCTTCATTTTACCATAATGTCAAGAAAACAGTCAATGATGCGTCATATTTTCTCACAAACAAATGAGCTGTTGCTCAAGCAGACGGTGGACGGCTGAACAAATGGCGATTTTGACGTGTGAATACGTCAGCCCGCCTTGCACGTAGGCGACATATGGGGGCCGCAGCGGCCCGTCTGCCGTCAGCTCGATGCTCGCGCCCTGCACGAACGTGCCGGCCGCCATGATGACTTTGTCTTCATAGCCCGGCATCTCGCTTGGGTGCGGGGTAAAATGGGCGTTGACTGGAGAAGCGGCTTGGATGGCTTGACAAAAAGCAACCATTTGTTCTGGATCGTCAAAGCGGACCGATTGCACAAGGTCCGTGCGCTTCTCCTTCCACGACGGCGATGTCGAAAGCCCGATGCGCTCGAGCATCGCCGCCGTAAACACCGCTCCTTTGAGCGCCTGGCCGACAATGTGAGGGGCGAGGAAAAACCCTTGGTACATCTCCGGCAACGCATACAGTGACGGACCGACTTCCGCTCCGATGCCCGGCGAGGTCATCCGGTAAGCGCATGCTTCGACGTATTTTTGCTTTCCGACAATATAGCCGCCCGTTTTCGCCAAGCCCCCGCCCGGGTTTTTAATGAGCGAGCCAGCCATCAAGTCGGCGCCGACATGGCACGGCTCTTTCTCCTCCACAAACTCGCCGTAGCAGTTGTCGACAAACACGACGACGTCGGGTTTAATCGCTTTGACAAAAGCGATCATTTCCGCGATTTCATCCACCGTAAACGACGGACGTGTCGCATAACCGCGCGAGCGCTGAATGCCGATCATTTTCGTCCGCTCGTGGAGCGCGCCGCGAACGGCTTGAAAGTCAACGGAACCGTCCTCCGCCAGCGGCACGCTCCGGTAGCGGATGCCGAACTCTTTCAGCGAGCCGACGCCGCGGCCGCGGATGCCAACGATTTCCTCAAGCGTATCGTACGGAGCGCCGGTGATGTAAAGCAGTTCATCGCCCGGGCGCAAAACGCCGAACAAAGCGATGGCAATCGCGTGCGTGCCGGAGATGATTTGCGGGCGCACAAGCCCCGCTTCCGCCCCGAATACGTCGGCGTAAATGCGGTCAAGCGTATCGCGACCGATATCGTCATAGCCATACCCGGTCGACGGAATGAAATGCCCGTCGCTCACTTGGTGGCGGCGGAAACTGTCGAGCACGCGATATTGGTTCGCATCGACAATCCGGTCGATGCGCCGATGGATCGGCGCAATTTGCCGTTCGACTTCCTCAACGAGTGCAGCGATCATTTCCCCATGTTTCCATTGTGTCCAAAACATCGATGAACCCTTTCTACCGTTGGAATGATTGCAATTCCCCATACAAGGGGTGCGCTGGCAGCACGTACCCTTGACAGTCGTACGTGCCCCCCTGTTCATTATAATGCCATTCGTGCAAAATGGTGTCCGATTTTAGCTGGGCGAGCAGTTTTCCTTCCCCGCTCGGGATCGATACGTCATAATGAACCATCTGCTGTTTCACCGCTTCTTCAAGAAAATAACGAAGCCGGTCAATGTCAGCCGCGGAAAGCGCGCTGATCATGATGGAAGCAGTCGTTGTCGGAATGAATTCCGACGCTTTTTGATCGCTTTTATTGTACACCGTGGCCATCGGAATGGAAGAAGCCCCTAATTCAGTGAGCAGCCGCAACACCGTTCGCTCGTGCGCAACGTAATCCGGATGAGACGAATCGACGACGTGAAGCAACAAATCGGCTTCCGTCACTTCCTCGAGCGTCGAGCGGAATGCGGCGATAAGCGTCGTCGGCAAGTCTTGAATGAACCCGACCGTATCGGTGACAAGCACCGTATAGCCGCATGGCAAGACGCATTTGCGCGTCAGCGGATCAAGCGTGGCAAACAGCAAGTTTTCCTCGAACGAATCGGCGGCGGTCAGCCGGTTGAAAATCGTCGACTTGCCGGCGTTCGTATAGCCGACGAGCGCCACTTGAAAGGCTCGGTTTTTTTGCCGGCGCTCGCGGTACCGCCCGCGGTGCTCGGCGACGCGCCGCAGTTCCGCTTTAATGTCGTCAATGCGGCGGCGAATATGGCGGCGGTCGGTCTCAAGCTTCGTCTCCCCCGGCCCGCGCGTGCCGATGCCGCCGCCCAAGCGAGACAGCGCCTCCCCTTGGCCGCTAAGGCGCGGCAGCATATATTCGAGCTGGGCGAGCTCGACTTGCAGCTTTCCTTCTTTTGAGCGGGCGCGCTGGGCAAAAATGTCTAAAATGAGCTGCGTCCGGTCAAGGACTTTCACCTCGCCAAGCAGGTTTGTCAAATTGCGCGCCTGGCTTGGGGAAAGCTCGCTGTTGAAAACGACAAGATCCGGTTCGAGCTCCTTGACAAGGGCGGCGAGCTCTTCCGTTTTTCCTTTGCCGATATACGTCGCCGGATGCGGCGCTTCGCGTTTTTGCGCCAGTTCGGCAACCACTTCGCCGTTTGCCGTCGCCACGAGCGACGCGAGCTCTTCCATCGAATAGCGGAACCGTCCGTCGTCTACACCAGCCAGCTGACAGCCGACGATAATGGCTTGTTCACGGGTCATGGCATCCCCCTTCCTTTCCTCGCGGCGAACATGTTCTCTACGTTCATGATACCAAATCCCATCATCGGTCTGCTAGTTCGTTCCAAAAAAATGATTGATTTTCCGCCGCTTTTGCCTCTACAATGATACAAGAACAACGCACGGAAAGGAACAGCAAGAATGACGTGGGAAGTATTGAGCATCATCGGCACGATCGCCTTTGCCATTAGCGGGGCGATCGTCGCGATGGAAGAGGAGTACGATTTGCTTGGGGTGTACATTTTGGGAATCGTCACCGCCTTTGGCGGCGGGGCGGTGCGCAATTTGCTGATCGGGGTTCCCGTGTCGGCGTTATGGGAACAAGAGCCGCTCTTTCTTGTCGCTTTGGCGGCCATGACAGTTGTGTATTTGTTCCCAAAGCAAATGCTTCCGCCGTGGAAGCGGTGGGGCAACTTTTTTGACGCCCTCGGGCTGTCGGCGTTCGCCATTCAAGGAGCGCTGTATGCGGCGAAAATGGGGCATCCGTTAAGTGCGGTCATCGTCGCCGCGGTGTTGACCGGCAGCGGCGGCGGCATCATCCGCGATGTGCTCGCCGGACGGAAGCCGCTCGTGCTGCATGCGGAGATTTACGCCGCCTGGGCGATTTTGGCCGGCCTTGCCGTCGGGTTGAAATGGACGGATTCGCCCGTAGAGCTGTATATGCTGTTTATCGCCGTCGCCGCTTTGCGCATTTTGTCCTACACATACGGTTGGAAGCTGCCGCGCCGGGCGGTTGGGGAAACAGCGGGCGAGCCATGATCAAACGGCAAAATTGATTCGTACGAAAAGAGAGACGGCTCCTCGCTTTGATAATATATAAGTTGATGGCATTGTTCGCTCTTCTTGTCACCGTGCCAGCTTGTTAGGTGATAAAGTAAAGACGGGACATGGAGGTCGGAAATTCTTTATTACAACCTATATAGATGCAATTCAAAGCTTTACCATTTTTCTTTTTTACCGGTCATTTCATTTGCCGCTGCATTCCTTACGCACTTTGCCCGCTTCGCACCGCCACGGCCACTCCGGCAACAATGAGCGCCCCGCCGAGCCAAAACGAGACATCAAGTTGCTCTTGTAAAAACAGCCAGCCAAAGAGCGAGCCGACGAGCGGCTGGAAAAAGAAAAAGAGCGAGCCGACGCCGGCATCGATCATTTCCATCCCTTTGTTCCAAAGAAAAAATGCTCCCGCTGTCGATACAACGCCAAGATACAACACCCCAAGGGCGACGGGAACACTCCAATGGCTCGCAGCAAGCCCCGGCCCTTCGGCGAGCATCATCGGGGTCATGCCAATGAATGCCACAAAAATGGCATACGTAGTGACCGAAAACACGGACAGGCGAGCCGACGCCATTTTCACCAGCACCGACAACAGCGCCCATGTCACTGCCGCGCCGACTAACGCTATATTTCCGGCGAACGTCGACTCCTCGCTGCCCCCGAGGCCGACGATGACGATGACACCCGCTGTCGCCAGTAGCAGCGCAGCCATTTTCCGCCATGTGAGCGCCTCACCAAGCAGCCAGCGGGCAAACAAAACGACAAACGCCGGGGTCGAGGCGGTGATGAGGGAAGCGGTATGGGCGTTCGACCATTTTGTGCCGACAAACTGCAAGGAAATGGAAACGACGTAGCCGATGATCCCGACCGTGATAATCATTCCCCAGTCACGCCCGTTCTTTGGGGGGCGCTCGCGTTTCGCCACGGCGACGGCGCCCAGCACGATCAAGGCGACGGCGTAGCGCAGCCAGACGAGCGTAAACGGCGGAATGTAGTCCAACACGTATTTGCTCACCACATACATCCCGCCCCAAATGCCAGCGGCAAGGGATAAATAGAAGGAAGCGAGAAAGGCTTGCTTCATGACATCGATCCCCTTTGCTTTCTTCTTTCTGCTGCTGACACCAAAAGCGAAGCCGTTATTTCCAGAGATGGCAGCCAAACAAGGTTGTTCTCCATCAGCTACACATCGCTTTCTTCCGGAGGAAACACGGGGGCGAGCGAAACCGTCAAATCCGGTTGCCAAAAAGAAACCAACTCATCGCTTGGCCCGAAAACCGCTCGCTGCTCGAATCGTCCATCTTGCCAGCTGAGCACTTCGATCGTTCGATTGCTGGGGTCTACAATCCAATATTCATGCACACCATATTTTTCGTATAAATAGTATTTCTGGTTTCGATCACGCAAGGCGGTGCTTGGTGACAGCACTTCCACAACGAGATCGGGAGCCCCTTTCATTCGCCGATTCCCGATTTGCTCAACCCGACAAACAACTGATAAATCCGGCTGAACAACCGTTTTCGCCATCCGTTCTGGCTCCTCAGGATCAAGCTGAACATCAAACGGGGCAAGAATGACATGACAGCCACGCGCCTGAAAATACGAAGCCAATGCAAGGTGCAGTTGTCCGACCACATACTGGTGCTCAAACGACGGAGACGCCAATAAATAGGGAACACCGTCGATCAGTTCCCAATTTCCTTCCCAATTTTCAATGTCGCGATACGTGTAAAACGGCTTCTCCTTCTGCACTGCGCTTCCCCTTTCACTTGCTTTTCTTTCATCTTATCACATCGCTCCAGTTCCGTCTCATATTTTTATTTTCTCGTCATGACAGATAAAACAGCGGCCGCCACCGCTGTCGAGCGTGTGTCACACAAATGTTTTTCCGCGCGTTGCTCTTACTCCCGCTCGATGATCGTGGCCGTCGCCATCCCGTGGCCGATGCAAATCGTCAATAGCCCATAGCGGCCGCCGCGCCGTTCCAGTTCATGAACGAGCGATGTCATGAGCTTCGCACCAGTGGCGCCGAGCGGATGGCCAAGCGCAATGGCGCCGCCGTTGACATTCACCTTCTCAAGCGGAGCGCCGATTTCCTTTTGCCAAGCGAGCACGACCGGGGCGAACGCTTCATTGATTTCAATAAGGTCGATGTCGTCGATCGTGAGGCCGGCTTTTTTCAATACTTGCCTCGTCGCCGGGATGACGCCATCGAGCATGTACGTTGGGTCGGAGCCGACGACCGTCTGCGCGACGATGCGCGCTTTCGGTGTGAGCCCAAGCCGCCTCGCCACCTCCCGCTCCATCAGCAAAACAGCGGCCGCCCCGTCGCTCATTTGGCTCGCATTGCCGGCAGTGATGACGCCGTCTTCTTGAAACACCGGCTTGAGCGCGGCGAGCGCTTCCGGCGATGTGTCGGCCCGCGGCCCTTCATCATCGGTGACAAGGATTTCGCGGCCATCGCGGTCAAGCCCTTTCACCGGGACGATTTCCGCGCGAAACTTCCCTTCGCGCAAGGCCGCCAAGGCGCGTTGATGGCTTTCGTACGCGTAGGCGTCAAGCTCCTCGCGCGTTAGGCCGTATTTTTTGGCGATCCGCTCAGCCGAGACGCCTTGGTGGATGAATTCGTATTTTTCATGCAGCGACGGCGGAATCGTCCGTTCGTTGCCATCGCTTAAAATCGGCACTTTCGTCATGCTTTCGACTCCGGCGGCGATCGTAACATCCATATCGCCGGAGCGGATTTCCTGGGCGGCGAAATGAATCGCCTGCTGCCCCGAGCCGCACATTCGGTTGATTTGCACGGCCGGCACTTCGACCGGGAATCCGGCCTCAAGCGCCGCGAGCCGGCCGATGTTGTATCCTTGTTCGGCGATCGGCGTCACGCAGCCCATGACGATGTCTTCCACCGCCCCTTTGTCCATGCCGGCCCGGCGCACGACTTCATCGAGCACCACCGCAGCCAAATGGACCGGATGAACGTCCCGGAAGACGCCGTTCCGCTTGCCGACCGGCGTCCTGACCGCTTCGACAATGACCGCTTCACGCACCATGCAACTTCCTCCTTTTGCTCTACTTTCGTGATTTCTTCGTTGCCTTGCCTATTCGGGCGCTTCCACACGGGCGAAAGCGGGCGCTCTTTAAGCGCTTGTTGGCGCGCGACATCAGATGGACGGCGAGCGCTGCTCAATACGTGTAAAACCCTTTCCCCGTCTTCCGCCCTAAATGCCCGGCTTCAACGAGCTTGCGCAAAAGCTGCGGCGCCCGGAACCGGTCGCCGTATGCTTCCGTCATGTTTTCACTCACAAACAAGAGCGTATCAAGCCCGACCATGTCGGCCAGCTCCAGCGGCCCCATCGGATAATTGAGGCCAAGCCGCACCGCTTTGTCGATATCCTCAGCGGAAGCAACTCCTTCTTCGTACATGCGGATGCATTCAATCATATGGGCGGCAAGCGCCCGTGTCGTCACAAACCCTTGCCGGTCTTTCACGACGACCGTTTCTTTGCCAAGCTCCACAGACAGCCGACGGATGGCGTCGACTGTGTCGTCGGAAGTCGTCTCACCTTTCACAATTTCGATCAACTTCATCACTGGCGCCGGATTGAACCAATGCATGCCGATGACGTTCTCCGGCCGGTTGGTCGCGGCGGCAAGCGCCGTGACGCTCAGCTCGGATGTGTTGGTCGCTAAAATGGCGTCCGGCTTCGCCAATTGATCAAGCTGCTGAAACACGTCTTTTTTCAGCGCCAAGTTTTCCGGCACGGCTTCGATGACGACATCCGCCCCGCGCACCGCTTCGGCCAAATCGACGGTCGAGCGGATGCGCCCGAGCGCCGCTCGCGCTTCCGGCTCGGACAGCCCGCCGGTTTTGACAAAGCGGCGCAAGCTTTTTTCCGCCGAAGCGAGCCCATTTTGCAAGGCCGCTTCGGACACGTCATATAAATACACCGTTTTTCCCGCCATCGCCGCCGTTTGCGCGATGCCGCTTCCCATCACCCCGGCGCCGATGACCGCAATCGTTTCTGCCACGGTGTCCGCCTCCTTTACTCCTTCGCCGCATCGGCATAGCGCGCCGCCATCTCATCGCGCAGTTTCCGCTTTAAAAACTTGCCGACGCTCGTTTTCGGAATTTCATCGAGAAACACAATGTCATCCGGCAGCCACCATTTTGTAAATTGCGGGCGCAAAAAGTCGTACAGCTCTTCTTTCGTGACGCGTTTTCCTTCTTTCAGCACGACGCAGGCAATCGGGCGCTCTTGCCATTTCGGATGCGGCACAGCGACGACCGCCGCTTCGAACACCGCCTCATGGGCCATGAGCGCATTCTCCAAATCAACCGATGAAATCCATTCGCCGCCGCTTTTAATGACATCCTTCGTCCGGTCGACAATTTTCACAAACCCTTCTTCGTCGACGGTGACGACATCGCCGGTATGGAGCCAGCCGTCGCGGAACGAGTCTTTCGTGCGCTCATCGTTGTAATATTCGGCGGCGATCCACGGCCCGCGCAGGCAAAGCTCGCCCATTTCCTGGCCGTCCCAACGAACCGGCCCGTTTTGGCCGATCACTTTCATCTCAAGCCCTGGAGCAAGCAGCCCTTGCTTGGCGCGAATGTCCAGTTTCTCCTCGTACGACAGCCCGTCTTGATAACTTTTCGGGCGCGAGACGAGCACAAGCGGGCTCGTTTCCGTCATGCCGTACGCGTGAATGAACGGAATGCCGTATTTTTCTTCAAACGCGCGGATGATCCCTTTCGGCGCGGCTGAACCGCCGCAAATGACACGCGTCAGGCTGCTGACGTCATAGTTTCCTTTCTCCAACTCTTGCAACAGCCCGAGCCAAATCGTCGGCACGCCGGCGGTGATCGTCACCCGTTCGGAGTCAATGAGCTCGGCAAGCACTTTCGGCGTAAACGCCGGTCCCGGCATGACGATCGTCGAACCGAACCAAGTGGCGGCAAACGGCAGCCCCCACGCGTTGACATGGAACATCGGTACGACCGGCATGACGACATCGCGCTCGCACAGCCCTTGCGTATCAGCCAGCCCTAACACCATCGCGTGCAAGACGGTGCTGCGGTGGGTATACACAACTCCTTTTGGATTTCCCGTTGTCGCCGACGTATAACACATACCAGCCGGTTGGTATTCATCGAGGTCTTTGAAGAACGGAAACGCTGGGTCGCCCTCAGCAAGCAGTTTCTCGTAATGGTACACTGGCGACAACGTTGTTTCCGGCAGCTCGTCGGCGTCAGTCATGATGATGAAAGCGCGGACATTCGGGATCTCGTCCTTGATCGCTTCAATGGCCGGCAGCAAATCATCATCGATCAGCAGCACACGGTCATCGGCGTGGTTGATGATGTAAGAGATATGCTGCGGCGAGAGGCGGATGTTGATCGTATGGAGCACCGCCCCGATGCCGGGAATGGCAAAATACGCTTCCAAATGGCGGTGATGGTTCCAAGCGAACGTGCCAACGCGGTCGCCGACTTCCACCCCGAGCCGCTTCAACACGCTTGACAGCCTGCGCGTCCGCTCGCCGATCTCCTTGTATGTATGGCGGACGACGCCTCCTTTCATGCGCGAAACGACTTGCTTTTTTGGGAAAAACAACTCCGCCCGCTCAAGCATCATGGAAATGTTTAACGGTGTTTTCATCATCGGTCATTCCTCCCCCTTTACCAAATGCGCATGTTCATTGACTTTAGGCGGCTCCCCGCCGCCCCATTGGCCGTCCGGCCCATGTGCGGCCGTCCATGCGCCGCCCGGCTGCAGCCGAACGAGATGGCGGAGCCGGCTGTCAGCAAACAGCGCCTTCGCCTCACCCGTCTCCAGCACCGGGGCAAGGCAGACGTCGACCGCTTCGGCGAACGCGCTCCACTCATCCAATGTCTTTTCACGGAACAAGGCGGCGAGCTCGTCATATACGGCTTCCCCCGATCGCGCCGGCGCCCATTGCGCCTCCGTCCATTCCGGATGGCCGACCGCCTCGCAAAACCGCTGCCAAAAGTGCGGCTCGAGCGCCGCTAAACTCATATAACGGCCGTCTTTTGTCTCATACAGCTGGTAGCACACCACCTCCCCAGACAACTCGGAAAGACCGGTCTTCGGCCCACCGCCGTGTTCAATGGCAAAATGGCCAGCCATCATCGCTGCCAAGCCATCGACAAGCGAAACATCAAGATGGGCGCCTTTGCCGGTTCGCTCGCGTGCAAAGAGGGCAGCCAAAATGCGCTCGGCCGCCGCCATGCCGCCGATAAAATCGGCAAGCGTGATCTTCGGATGAACCGGGCGGCCGCGTTCATCGGCCAGCTGCGCAAGCAAGCCGGAGAGCGCCATATAGTTTAAATCATGGCTGCCAAGCAATGAGCGGCTGCTCTGTTGACCGAAGCCGCTGATCGAGCAATAGATGATTTGTTCGTTCATGCGGCACATATCGTCATAACCGAGCCCAAGCCGCGCCATCACCCCGGGGCGGAAGCTTTCGATCACTACATCGGCGCGGGCGGCGAGCCGCCGGGCTTGCTCGCGACCCGCGTCCGTTTTTAAATCCAACCCGATGCTTTTTTTGCCGGCGTTATAGGCGGCAAACAACCGGCCCTCGGCGAACGGGCGCAGCCGATCGCCGGATGGGGGCTCAATTTTGATGACTTCTGCTCCGAGCTGGGCGAGCCGCCAGCTGGCAAATGGGCCCGGCAAGTAATGGGAAAAATCAACGACTACAATGCCACGAAGCATATCTTTCCCTCTCTCTACAAATCTAGCTGCCGGGCGATGATTGTTTTCATCATCTCGTTCGTCCCAGCGTAAATGGCGCTTACGGGAATGTCGCGATAGCGCCGGGCGATCTCATATTCTTCCATATAACCATAACCGCCGTGCAGCTGCATCGCCTCGGCCGCGACACGTTTTGCCATCTCGGTAATCCACCATTTCGCCATCGACACTTCCGTGACGATCTGTTTTCCCGCCATATGCTCTTCAATAACGCGGTCGACAAACGTGCGGCCAAGGGCGATTTCCGTCGCCATCTCGGCAAGGCGGAACTGGACGGTCTGAAACTCGCTCACCCGTTTGCCGAACGCCGTGCGCTGTTTGACATATTGCTTCGTCAAGGAAAACATCACTTCCGCCGCCGTTTGTGCGGCAATGGCGACAACGAGCCGCTCCTGCTGGAGCTTTTCCATCAAATAGTAAAAACCTTTTCCTTCCTCGCCGAGCAAATTATATGCCGGCACTTTCGCATCTTGGAAAAACAGTTCGGCGGTATCTTGGGCGTGCAGCCCGACTTTCTCGAGCTTCCGACCGCGCGTAAACCCCGGCGTATCCCGCTCCACGACGAGCAGGCTGATGCCGCGGTGCGGCGGCTTTGCCTGCGGGTCGGTTTTGCAGGCGACGACGACCAAGTCGGCATGAATGCCGTTCGTGATAAACGTTTTTTGTCCGTTGACGATGTAGTAGTCACCGTCTTTTACTGCCGTTGTCGAAATGTTGGCCAAATCCGAACCCGCCCCCGGCTCGGTCATGGCGATCGCCGTGATGAGCTCGCCGGTGACGCATTTTGGCAGCCATTTTTGTTTTTGCTCCTCGGTTCCGTACGATGCGATATACGGCGTGACGATGTCGTTGTGCAGGCCGATGCCGACGAGGCTCGATCCGACTTTTTCCAGTTCTTCATTGATGACGACTGAGTAGGCAAAATCGGCGTTTAGACCCCCATACTTCTCATCGACCCACGGGCAAAGAAAGCCGTTCTCGCCCATCTTCGCCCAAAACGAACGCGGAATGATGCCGCGCTTCTCCCAATCGTTATAATGCGGGTACGCTTCTTTTTCCAAAAACTTGCGAAACGCCGCGCGGAACATATGGTGCTCCTCACGCAAATAGCGAGCCGTCACCCGTTCATCCCTCTCTTCTGTTCGGTCACTTTTTCTCTGTTCCGCCCGTCGCCTGTTTTTTCAGCTGTTCGCGCAGCAAAAACTTTTGGATTTTCCCGCTCGCGTTGCGCGGCAGGGCATCGATGAAATAGTAGGCGCGCGGACGTTTGTACGGAGCGAGGCGGTCGCTCGTTTTGCAAAACTGCTCGAGCTCATCGGCGGTCAGGAGGTCATCTTTTTTGACCACGAAGGCGACGACTTTTTCGCCCCACAACTCATCCGGCTCACCGAGCACAGCGACATCGAGCACTTTCGGATGCTCGTACAACACGTCCTCGACTTCGCGCGGATAGACGTTTTCCCCGCCGCTGATCACCATGTCATCGACCCGGTCGGCGACATACAAGTAGCCGTCTTCATCAAGGTAGCCGAGGTCGCCGGAATGATACCAACCTTTGTACAACGCTTTTTCCGTCGCTTCCTCGCGCTTGTAGTAGCCAGCCATCATGCACGGCCCGCGCATCACAATTTCACCGACTTCATATGGCGGCAGCACATCGTCTGGGTCGGACGGCCCGTCTTCACGCGCACGGACGACGCGGATCTCATGGTTCAGGCAGGCGCGTCCAGCGGAACCGGCTTTTTTCAGCTGCTCGTCTTCCAACAAAAACGTCACCGCGGGCCCCATTTCCGTCATGCCGTACGCTTGAATCAGCTCGATGCCGAGTTGCTCTTGGCATTGCCTGACAAGCGCTGGAGCCATCGGAGCGGCGCCGTATAGGCCGAGGCGAAGCGAAGATAAATCGTAACCGCTTACATTCTCCTGCAAGATCATGTTCCACATCGTCGGGGCTCCAAACATGATCGTAATCCGCTCCCGTTCGATCGTTTCAAGCACGAGCTTGGCGTCAAAATGGTGCAAAATGACGCTCGCCGCTCCGGCATGCACGCGCGGCAGCAAGCAGCAATGCAGCTCGGCGCAATGGAACAGCGGCGCTGCCGCCAGCCCGCGATCCGTCTCGCGGATGCGCATGACGCCATGGCAAATGACGCTTTGCTCGATCATGTCGCGGTGACGGTGCATCACTCCTTTTGGACGCCCAGTTGTGCCGCTTGTATACATAATGGCATAAAGATCGCTCTCATCCACATGAACACGCGGCGCTTCCCCTAGGGCCCGCGCGGCCTGCTCGTGAGCGTTTTTGGCAAACGGCGGCGGATCGCGGTCGATCGACCAAAATGACACGTGCGGGAAACGGCTGTGAATCGCGGCAAGTTCCGGTTCCACCGCCCGTTCAAACAGCACGATTTTCGGCTCGGCGTCCGTCAAAATATAGGCGATTTCTTCCGCCCTCAGCCGAAAGTTGATCGGATTGAACACCGCGCCGATTTTGGCGCAGGCAAACAAGGCGGTCGCGAGCTCAAGCGTATTGTACAGCACCGTCGAAACGCGATCTCCTTTGCGGACGCCCGCTTCCAAAAACGCGTTCGCCCACCGGTTCACTTCCCTCTCCCATTCGGCGTACGTATAGCGGCGTCCGGTCGCCGCGTCGACGACCGCCTCCCGGTTTGGAAACTTTCGCACTGTCTGGGAAAACATCTCCCCAATCGTCATGTACAAGCGGCAGCTCCCCCTTTTTCTCATAAATTTGGACAAGCAAAAGGTTTTATAAGACAGATAATTCAGACAAATTGTAGTGCACGCCCTGTATTGTTTATGTATTCGATCTTTTCTAAGGCATTCCTCTTTTTCTCAAACAAAAAAACGCGCTCCTTTTTTTGGTACCAAAGGAGCGCCGTTTCCTCGTTACGCATGAATGACGAGATCGCGGTCACGGATCGTCATCAGCTCTTTTTTTTCATATCGCCCTTCATAAAGAAGGCGGACCGCCTGCTTGCGGATCGCTTTTTCGATTAAGTTGCGCACATAGCGGCCGTTGCTGAACTTGAGGCGGCCGGTCGCTTCCAGCGTCCCTTCGAGATGAATGTACAGTTTCCGCTCCGCTTCCGGCGTCATTTCATACTCGCGTTCGCGCAGCATTTGCTTGGCGATTTGCACAAGCTCCTCGACCGTATAATCGGGAAACTCGATCGTGAGAGGAAAGCGCGACGGCAAGCCGGGATTTAGCGACAAAAAGTAGTCCATTTCTTTCGGATAGCCGGCCAAAATCACAACCAAGTCGTCGCAATAGTCTTCCATCCCTTTGACAAGCGTGTCAATCGCTTCTTTGCCGAAATCTTTTTCGCCCCCGCGGGCGAGCGAATACGCTTCATCGATGAACAAAATTCCGCCGCGCGCTTTTTTGATCAAATCGCGCGTTTTGCTCGCCGTATGCCCGATGTACTCTCCGACCAAATCGGCCCGCTCCGCCTCGATGAAATGCCCTTTGGACAGCACGTTCATCTCAAAAAACAGCTTGCCGAGCAAGCGCGCCACTGTCGTTTTGCCGGTGCCGGGATTGCCTTTGAAAATCATATGGAGCGCCTGGCGGTTGGCCTTTAAGCCGTTCTCCTTGCGCAGCCGGTTGATGTACAGCCAGGCGTAAATTTCCTTGATGATTTTTTTGACATGATCAAGGCCGATCAGCTGATCAAGCTCCTTTTGAATATTGCGGAGCGCCTGATGCTCTTCGCCATCGAGCCAGTCGTTTCTCTCTTCTTTCACTAAATGGTTTACCGTTTTGGAGTTCAACACGATGTTGATTTGCCCTTTCGCCTTGTTCATCGTCAATTCTGACAAGGGGCGTCACCTCGCTTCCCGTTTTCTGCCATCCGCACCCGTTCCGACTTGGCTTTTGACGCCTTGCCTTTTCGTTACTAGTATACGTACGCCACCGCCGATCCGTGACAATCGCCCAAACGAACAGCGGGTCGGCTATAGCGGAAAAAGTTTGTATATGTTTATTCACAAAAGCGGCGGTTTACGCATCTGAATTCACCTCGTCCCTCACTTCCCTTCGGGTGACGCAGGAGCTTGTCGATCAAATAGCGGGCGCGGAAGGAAAACGGGAAATGGCAAAAGGCGCCCTCCGCGAAGGAAGGCGCCTTTTTTCGGCGGCGTATGTACCGTCGGTCTTACTGTTCGGTTTCAAAATGGATGTTCCGCTCCGGCGCAAACGTCGAAATGGCGTGCTTGTAAATGAGCTGTTGTTTTCCTTGCACTTCCAAAAGTACGGTGAAGTTGTCAAACCCTTTAATGTATCCGCGCAGTTGGAAGCCGTTCAATAAGAAGACGGTCACTTGAATGCCCTCTTTGCGCAGCTGGTTTAAAAACTGGTCTTGAATATTGATCGTATTTTTCATCAAACGTCCTCCTCTTTTCTCTCTAAGGATATAATTATATATTCGCTTCAAGTTGAAGCTTTCCTGCTACATAGCGAGAAATTTCCTCCACCTTGGCGGCGAACTGCCCAGCGTCGGTCATGTCAAACCATTTCACCGGCATTTGGTTGCGAAACCAAGTGAGCTGCCGTTTCGCATAGCGGCGCGAATTTTGTTTCAGCTGCTCGATCGCTTCATCAAGGGAAACGCGGCCGTCAAAATAGTCGTACAGCTCCTTGTAGCCGATGGCTTGCACCGCCTGGCAGTCGCGCAGGCCGCGGTCATAAAGCGCCCTCGCCTCTTCGATCAACCCTGCGGCGATCATCTCATCGACCCGCTCGTTGATGCGGCGGTAAAGCGCCTCCCGCTCCGCCGTCAAGCCAACGATGGCCGCCTCATACAAAAGCCGCTTTGACTGCCCTTGCTGCCACTCGCTGAACGGCTTTCCGGTGCAATGATACACTTCTAAGGCGCGGATGACGCGGCGGATGTTGTGCGGATGAATGCGGGCCGCACTTATTGGATCAACCGCCTCAAGCCGCCGGTGAAGCGCTTCGGCTCCTTGCTCGGCCGCCAGCTGTTTGAGCGCCCGGCGGTACGCTTCGTCGGAAGGGGCGGCGGAAAATTGGTAATCGTAAAGGGCTGCCTGAATGTACAGCCCGGTGCCGCCGACGATGATCGGCAGCCGGCCGCGCGCCGAAATCTCGGTGATGAGCGCACGGCAAAGCCGCTGAAATTCGACGACGGAAAACGGTTCGCACGGCTCTTTGATGTCCAGCAAATGATGCGGGATTCCTTCCATCTCATCGGGCTTCACTTTCGCCGTGCCAATGTCCATCCCTTTATAAATTTGCATCGAATCGCCGCTGATGACCTCTCCGCCCAGCTTTTTCGCCAACGCGATGCCGAGCTTCGTTTTGCCGACCGCCGTCGGCCCGACGATGACGGCGACTTTTTCAGCCATAGCGCGTCACTGCTTTCTGTTGTGGGACTTTTGTCAACCATCATTATACATAAAAACAGCTGTGCATGGAACCATTTCTTTCATACGTTTTCGCCATCCACAAATCGTTTTATACATGGCAGCGCGAAAAATCGCCTTTCTTCCCTTTCGCCATAACCATATGGAAAAAAATGAACGCCATAAAAGGCGCTCATCATAATGAAAACTTGTTGACAATCGCCTGCAAATCGTCCGCCATTTTCGAGAGCGACGCGGCCGAAGCTGAAATTTCCTCCATCGAGGCCAGCTGTTCCTCGGTCGCCGCCGACACCTCCTGCGCACCGGCCGATGTCGACTCGGCCACGTCGGCGACAAGCCGGACGGAGCGCACCATTTGCTCCGAAGAAGAGACCATGTCGCTGACCGCGGTGGATACGTCGCGGATTTGCGCCGCAACTTCGTCCACGGCGGCGCGAATGCGGGCGAACATTTCTCCCGAGGCGCGAATGACGTTCGTTCCGGCCGTCACTTCGTTGACGACCGACTCCATCGATTGGACGGCATGGACCGTTTCTTCTTGAATGGCAGCGATCAATTCCGCGATTTGCTGGGCCGATTGGGCCGATTGCTCGGCGAGCTTCCGCACTTCGTCAGCAACGACGGCAAAGCCGCGCCCGTGCTCGCCGGCGCGCGCCGCCTCAATGGCGGCGTTTAAGGCGAGCAAGTTCGTCTGCGCCGCGATGCTGCGGATTGCTTCGATGATCGAGCCGATTTGCTCGGAACGGTGGCCAAGCCCTTTAATGAGGTCAGCCAGCCGCTCGACCGTATCGTTGACTTTGTTCATTTGCGCAACGCCCGCCTCGATCGTTTGCCCTCCCTCAGCCGCTTGTCTTGACGCCTCAGCAGCGATGGCGGACACGCTTTGCGCCCGTCCGGAAATTTGCTCGATTCTCTCAGACATCGAATCGACGGCGGCGGACGTTTCTTCCACGCTTTGCATTTGCTTGTCCATGCCGGAAGCAACGCCCTGAATCGTCATGGCGATTTGCTCGGTCGCCTTGCTCGTCTGTTCGGCGCTCGCTGCCAGCTCCTCCGACGAAGCGGCGACTTGCTCGGCGTTTTGCGCCACTTCTTGAAGCACTTCGCGCAAGTTTTTCGCCATTTGCTCAAACGAAGCGGCGAGTGCGCCAATTTCATCGCGGTTGCGAACCGAGAGCCGCCCGTCCGTCAAATCGCCGGCGGCGATCCGCTTCGCCGCTTCCGACAGCGCCAATAGCGGGCGGGAAAGCGAGCGGCTGATGTAATAGCTGACGGTCGCTCCAGCCGCCGCCGTCAACAAGCCGACGATGATGATCAGCCGCTGGACCGCAGCCGCCGATGCGCTCGCATCATCATTAGCTTCCTTCATTTCCCGCTGCTGGAGAGCGACCAATTGATTCACCTTTTCATCAAATTGGGTTGTTAAGTCGCGCCCTGTTGTGGTCACAAGGGCGATGTACTGCTCCGGTTTGTTTTGCGCTTTTAGGTCGAACGTTTTTTGCCCAAGTTCGTAAAACTGCTGTTCAAGCAAATCGAGCTCGGCAAGCAGCTGTTTCGTTTCTTCCCGCGTCAGCTCCGCCGCAAGCTTTTCGCTTATTTTCTTGTACTCCCCATGCGCTTTTTCAAAATTTTTCCTTGACGTCTCATCGCCGGTCAACAAATAGCCGCGCATGCTGCCGACCTCGCGGCGGATCAATACTTCAAGCTCTTTGGCATTGACAAGCTTCGTCACCCGTTTGTCGATCACATCGGTGTATGTACGGTCAAGAGTCGAAATTTCGTAATAAGAAAACCCGACTAGCAGCGCGATCAACACGTAGACGAGGCCGAAGCCAGCCAGCAGTTTTTTGCGCACGGTCATTTTCATGTTCATTGGCAAGTCCTCCGTCTGTGAATCAGTATGTTGTTCCATCTACATTATCGGATGATAACAGCCAATGTTTAGTATTTTTTTTGGCTCTTTCGCCATCTTTGATGAAAAGGCCTGCTTCATTGAGAAAATCAACTGGATTTTCTCAATGAGCCTCCTCTTTCACCGTAAACTCGCAAGGAGAGCAAACCGGCCGCCCCCATGCCGCTTCCCCGCCTTACGCCGTTCCTTCCGGCTGCCACGTGTTTCGGCCGGTTTCGGCTTCATCATGAATGAAAAGCGAGGTGACAAGCGCGGCGATGCTGCCAATGAGGCCGAATAAAAACAAATGATGGATGCCGGTCATAAACGTCGGCGCCTTCGTCAAAAACGCTCCCATGACGGTCACGCCGATCGCCGTGCCGATATTGCGGCAAAACATAAAAAAGGACGTCGCGATTCCTTTTTCATGGACGTCCGCAAGCTGCTGCGAGCCGATGACGCCGACGGTCGAGGTCAACCCAAACGACAGCCCTTGGACAAACATGACGAAAAACACATACCAAAACCCGTGACTTTCGTTCAGCAGCGCCAGAAGCAAGCCGGACGCAACCAGCAGCACATTGCCGATGATGAGAAGCGGACGGTAGCCATAGCGCAAAATCCATTTCCCGGCCGGCACGGCGGCGATCATCCAACCAACGGACGAGCCGAGCAAAGCGACGCCGCTGATAAATACCGATAAATGAGCAACATTTTGCAAAAAGAGCGGAATGTAGCTTGACGTGCCAAACAGCGCGACGCAGCTGACAAAGCCGTTAATGTTCATCCATTTGAGCGTGCGGTGATGAACAAGTGAAAGCGGCACGAGCGGAGACGGCTGCCGTTTTTCGAAAAAGTAAAACACCATGAGCAAGAGCGCACCGGCCGCCCCGTACCACCATTGTCCGCGCTTCGCAACAGTGACGAGCAAAAGCAGGCTGACTGCGGCGGCAAATAACACCGCCCCCATATAGTCAACCGCCGCCCGCTTCGGTTCATATACTTCTTTATATGGAAACAACGTCACAAGCGAGAGCAGGCAAATGGGAATGTTGACATAAAAAATCCAGCGCCATGTCGCGTATTCGACAAACAGCGAGCCTAAAAGCGGCGCCAAGACGGCGGAAATCCCCCACATGGCGGTAAAAAACGCCTGGATCTTTCCGCGCTTTTCCACCGGAAACAAATCGCCGGCGATAATGGCCGGAAACGGCATCATAAACCCGGCGCCGACCCCTTGTACGGCGCGGAACAGGACGAGTTGCACCATATTTTGCGACAAACCGCAAAGAAGCGAGCCAATCAAAAATAAAATGATGCCAAAGCTGAATACGTTTTTGCGGCCAAACAGGTCGGACAGACGGCCGGCAATCGGTGACAGGACGGTTGTCGTAATCATGTATGACGCAAACGCCCATGCATAAAGGGAGAATCCCCCAAGTTCTTTGGCGATGATCGGCATCGTCGTGTTCATGATCGTCGTATCCATCGAGGCGACGAGCATGGCCAGCACAATGCTCACCATCACGGACAGACGGCTGTTCATACCAATGCCCTCCTTTTTGATCATCTATGAATATCTTATTTTACATGATGAATCATCATGGCACCAAATGATACGCGCCAGAAAGCCGGACTATTTGTACTTGTTGCTGTTTTTTGTTGCCTTAAAAGCAGAAAGCCTCAAAACCGCTAACCCGTTTTTCCGCGGCATCATCCTGCATCTTTGTTGGATTCGGCTTTCACTCGCACGAACAACAAAAAAGCTGTTCACCGAAGCGCCTAAGGCTTCGCACGAACAGCTGCGTTAATCGTCTTTCATTTAGTTGATGACCCGAACCGCTTTTACATACCGCGTTTTCCAATAGGATGACGTCAGCGACGAATACGCAACACCCAACGAAACGGTCGCGTTGATCATTTGCCCGTTGCCAGCGTAAATGCCGACATGGTTGATCGTCCCATTTGAATCGGTGTCAAAAAAGACGAGATCGCCTTTTTGCAATTGGTTAAACGACACCGTTCTTCCGGCTTGCGCTTGAGCGGTGGATGTGCGCGGCAGCGAAATGCCGGCTTCGCTGAAGACGCGCATCGTAAACGATGAGCAGTCAAACACATCGGTGCGCGACGGGCTTGCTCCGTACAAATAACGCGCCCCTAAATATTTTTCCGCAATATCGATGATTCGGTCGGCAAGCGATGCGGACGACTCAGTGGCAGCCGAGTTGGCGGCCGATACTTGCTGCTTGGCCTCCCGGACATCAGTCGTTCCGCCCGCCACTTTAATGGCTTGGCCAATGCGGATGGTGTTCGGGTTTGTAATTTGCGGATTCAGTGCCAATAGACGGTCGACCGTCGTTTGAAACTTGTTCGCAATCTCAAGCAGCGTATCCCCCGCCTGCACGATATACCGGCCGCTTGTCGGCACGGCTGCCGGCTGCACATTGTATGTATTGGAACGTTCCTGTTCCCCTGCTACTTGCAGCTTCTGCCCGGCGCGAATGAAGTCTGGGTTCGTAATGCTTGGATTAAGCTTGAGCAACGCATCCACAGTCGTGCTAAACTTGCGGGCGATTCCGCTTAGCGTATCACCAGGCTCGACCGTATATGTATTCGAAGAAGTTTCGTTCGATTTATTTGGTTCATTGACGCGCAATACTTGTCCGGGAAAAATCAAATCCGAAGACAAACCGTTTTCTTGCTTTAACGCGGCGACCGTCGTGCCGGATTGCCGGGCAATCTTCCAAAGCGTATCGCCTTTTTGCACCGTATAGCTCGCCGCCGATGCCGCGTGGCCGGCCAACAGCGAGCCGATCAACGTGCTTGTCAATACAACCGTCTTTTTCATGCTGCATCCCCCTATGACGTCGATGTATCCATCTTTATGTATCCATGTTTATACAAAATTCGCTATCACTCTACAAAATTCACCACGTATTCCTACACATGAGCCATTATAGTAAAATCAAAGCAATCCGTCTGTAACAGAAAGAATAAAAGTAGATTACAAAACGATTACAAAAAGCGCCCCCTTTGTCGCGCAAAGGGGGAGCAGGCTACATCACCCGTTTAAATAGTTTTTCAATTTCATATGTCGAAAAATGAACGATGATCGGCCGGCCGTGGGGACAAGTAAATGGGTCCGTTGTCTGCCGCAGCGCCTCAAGCAAAGCGAACAGTTCATCCTGGCGCAAATGTTGGTTTGCTTTAATGGCGCGCTTGCAGCTCATTAAGATCGCCGCTTGTTCGCGCAATTGCTTGATGTCGACCGTTTTGGCCGCCAACACTTGTTCGATCATTTCCTCGATGATTTCCCTTTCTCTCCCTTTCGGAAACCACGTCGGATGGGAGCGAACGAGAAACGCCCGCGGCCCAAACGGCTCAAGAAACACGCCGCAGCGCGCCAGCTCATCGCGGCAGGCGGCGATCCGCTCGTACTCGTCGGCTGGATATTCAAACATCAACGGAACGAGCAGCTCCTGCACTTCCTTCGTGGCTTCGCCGAGTTTTTCCCGGAAATATTCATAGTTGATCCGCTCTTGAGCCGCATGCTGATCGATCATATACAACCCATGTTCGTTCTCCGCCAAAATGTACGTCCCATGCAATTGTCCGATCGGATAAAGCGGCGGCAGGCGATCGGCCGCCGCTTTATCCTCCGCTTGCCCATCTGTCGGCAAGCGGGGAGAGCACCGCTCTTCTCCCACCTCTTCCTCCTGCTTTCGCTCAAAAGCGGGCCCATGTTCGTCCAGTATTCCACATTCATCCGTCTGCACAGCCGCGGATGGCCGCTCAGCCGGTGCGTCACCGGTTAGCGGCGCAAGAGGGGCGGTCGCATCTTCCCCGCCGCCGATGTCGCTCGATAAGACAGACGGCTCGCGGACGCGATGAGTGAACGTCCAAGCCGCCTGCTCCGCCTTTGGTTTTGCCATCTTGCTGTCGGCAGATACGGACGGAATGAGCGTCCGCTTGCGAAATGCCTGGCGGATGGCGTCTGTGACGAGCTCATTCAGCTCTGCTTCCTTGCTAAAGCGGACTTCGAGCTTTGCCGGATGGACGTTGACATCGACAAGCACCGGATCCATTTCAATGGATAAAAACACAATCGGATAGCGGCCGATCGGCAAGAGCGTATGGTAGCCGGCTTCAATCGCTTTCATGAGCGGCACGCTGCGCACATAGCGGCCGTTGACAACAAGCGAGATGTAGTTGCGCGAGGCGCGCGTCACGTCCGGCGGCGAAATGTAACCGCGAATAGTAAAATCGAGCGATTCCGCTTCAATGGGGATCATTTGCCTCGCCGTCTCGGCGCCGTAAATAGCGGCGAGCACGTGCCGAACATCGCCGCTGCCATTGGTGGCAAGCAATGTTTTGCCCTGGTGGCGGAGGCGAAATGATACGTCCGGATGGGCGAGCGCTAGCCGGTTGACGACGTCGGCCGCATGGCCGAGCTCGGTGTGGATCGTTTTCATATATTTCAAGCGCGCTGGGGTGTTGAAAAACAAGTTCGATACGGTAATATCCGTTCCTTTGCGCCCCGCCGCCCGCTCGCGGGAGACGAGTGCGCCGCCTTGAAGCACAAGCTTCGTTCCCGGTCCGCTGCCCGTGCCGGTCGTCAGCTCCACTTCGGATACAGAAGCGATGCTCGGCAGCGCCTCACCGCGGAACCCGAGCGTGCGGATGCGGAACAAATCGTGCTCGTCATGAATTTTGCTTGTCGCATGGCGTTCAAAAGCGAGCAAGCAGTCGTCTTCCTCCATGCCGTCGCCGTTGTCGATGACGCGGATTTTCGCCATTCCCGCCTCTTCAAGCTCGATGTTGATGACCGTACTATGGGCATCAATGGCGTTTTCCACCAACTCCTTGACGACCGAAGCCGGCCGCTCGACGACCTCGCCGGCGGCGATTTTGTTTGCCAGCAGGTCATCGAGCTTGCGGATGCGTCCCATCGGGCCTCCCTCCTTTACTTGAGGAGCTTTTGCAGTTCATACAGTTTGTTGAGCGCCTCAAGCGGCGTCATCTCGAGCAAATTGATCTCTTTCAGCGCCGCGAGCGCCTTTTTCTCTTTGTTTGAAAGAGGCGGCTCCACAGGCGCCGGGGCAAGGTCAGGAAACATACTCAGCTGCTCAAACGCCGCTTCCGCCAAAACGCCCTCCCGCGCCGCGCCGGCTGACGGACGGGAGGCCTTCTCGCGCTCAACCTTGCTGCCGACGTCTAACGCTTCGTTCCCCTGAAAAGCCAAACCCGCTTCCGCCAAAGCGCCATCGTCCATCCTGCCTGCGGCGGCTTCCTGTTTTCCCGCCGCTTTCTCCAGTTCCGCTAAAATGGCCCGCGCGCGTTCAATGAGCGAAGCCGGCAGCCCGGCCAGTTCGGCGACGTGAATGCCGTAGCTCTTGTCGGCCGGCCCGTCGGCGATTTGATGCAAAAAGACGACTTTGCCGTTTTCCTCGATGGCGCGGGCATGGACGTTCGAAAGCCGCGGGAGCGAACGCTCCAAGGCGGTGAGTTCATGGTAGTGGGTGCTAAATAGTGTTTTCGCGCCGATATGGTCGTGAATGTACTCAATGATCGCCTGGGCGAGCGCCATGCCGTCGTACGTCGATGTGCCGCGCCCGATTTCATCAAACAAAATGAGGCTGTTTTGTGTCGCATGAGCGATGGCGTGGCGCGCCTCCAACATTTCGACCATAAACGTGCTTTGTCCTGCCGACAGGTCGTCAGCAGCGCCGATGCGGGTGAACACTTGGTCAAAAATGGGCAGCACCGCCCGCTCGGCGGGAACGAAACAGCCGATTTGCGCCATGACGGCGGTGAGCGCCACTTGCCGCATGTACGTGCTTTTTCCAGCCATGTTCGGTCCAGTGATGAGCAGCATTTCCCGCTCGCGGTTCATGTAGCAGTCATTCGGCACGTACATTTGCGCGCCGAGCACTTTTTCGACAACCGGGTGGCGGCCGCCTTGAATCACCAAGACGCGCTCCGTGGAAAACTGCGGACGCACGTAGCGATACTCGTCGCTGATCGTTGCGAATGATTGAAGCACATCAAGCTCGGCAATGGCTTTCGCCAACGTCTGCAGGCGCGGGATGTATTGCTTCACCTGCTCGCGAATGGCGACAAACAGTTCATATTCGAGTTCGATGCTTTTTTCTTCCGCCTCCAAAATGAGCGCCTCTTTTTCCTTCAACTCCGGGGTGATAAACCGCTCGGCGTTGGCGAGCGTCTGCTTCCGCTCGTAACGTCCTTCCGGAACAAGGGGGAGATTGGGCTTTGTCACTTCAATATAGTAGCCAAACACTCGGTTGTAGCCGACTTTGAGCGATTTGATGCCGGTCGCTTCCCGCTCCTTCGCCTCAAGTTCAGCGATCCACGCCTTGCCGTTGCGGCTCGCATCGCGGTAGCGGTCGAGCTGCTTGTCATATCCGTCTTTGATGAGGTTCCCTTCTTTGACGGAAAGCGGCGGCTGTTCTTGAATCGAGCGCTCGAGCAAATCGACGAGCTCTTCGCACGGGTCAAGGCGCTCGCACAGCTTGTCCGCTTCAGCGAGCGGCAGTGCGCCGACCGTCTGGCGGAGCGCCGGCACTTGAAGAAGCGACTTTTTCAGCTGCACGAGATCGCGGGCATTGGCGTTGCCGTAGGAGACACGGCCGACAAGGCGCTCAATGTCGTAAACGCCGCGCAGCCTGTCGCGCAGCTCCTGCCGTTCAAAATAGCTCGTTTTCAACGTTTCCACAAAATCGAGGCGCCGTTCGATTTCGCGCCGATCAATGAGCGGCCGGTCCAGCCATTGTTTTAAGAGCCGCCCACCCATCGCTGTCACCGTTTCATCCAAAAGCCATAACAACGAGCCTTTCCTTCCTTTTGACCGCACCGTTTCGACCAATTCCAAATGCAGCTTGGAATGTCGGTCCATTTTCATATAGTGGTCAACTTGATACAACTCAGCCGGCTGCAAATGATCGAGCCGCCGCTTTTGCGTGCGGACGAGGTAATGAAGCAAGCGGGCTGCGGCCTGCCGCAGCTTTTCTTGCGCCACATGGCCGATGACGCCGTTCCATTCGTCGCATAGAGATGTGTCGTCCTCATAAGAGACCGCCGCCCCGTACCGCTCTTTCAGCTCGCGCACCCACTCTTCGCCGCTGTCTGTGGCAACGATGATCTCCCGCGCTCCAACGGCGTGCAATTCGTTTGCCGCTTCCTCCCACGAAGAAAGAAGCGTCAACCGGACCTCGCCGGTCGACAAATCGGCGTAAGCCAATCCGTATGTACCATCAGCAAACGGCGTGAGCGCCGCCAAGTAGTGGTTTTCCTTCTCGGTGAGCCCTTTGCCTTCCATGAGCGTCCCTGGGGTGATGAGCTGCACAACTTCGCGGCGAACGACGCCTTTGGCCGTTTTCGGGTCTTCGACTTGTTCGCAAATGGCGACTTTATATCCCTTTTCGATTAACTGCTCAATATATCCTTGCGCCGAATGGTACGGCACCCCGCACATCGGCACCCGTTCATCGCCGCCGTCGCGGCTTGTTAATGTAATTTCCAGCTCTTGCGCCGCCTTGATGGCGTCGTCAAAAAACAGTTCGTAAAAATCGCCAAGCCGGAAAAATAAAAACGCGTCCGGATATTGCGCTTTAATGTGCAAATATTGCTGGATCATCGGTGTGTACGATGGCATCGCTTCTCCCCAACCTTTTCGGCCCGAAGGCTCGTTGATTGCGCTACTATTATAACAAGCGGCAAAAGAAAAAACTAGGAAAGAAATTTCCTAGTTTTATTCTTCTTCGCCAAGCAGCAAATCTGGGCTTAAATCTTCTAATTCTTCATCAAGGTCATCCTCGTCGCAAAAATCGTCGTCCTTGCCGCATCCTTCCGGATTGATGGCAACGCACACCTTCGTTTCGCCGATCACTTCGGCGACAAACTCCCGCTCAACATCGACAACGATTTTATTGCCGTTTGGCGAAATCGTGCATTCGAGGCAGTTCGGCTGCTGGATGACGCGGACGATGACATCGGTGTCATCGCTGATTAAATTATCTTTGTCGCGATATTTTAATTTGACGACGTCCGTATACGACACCGTTTCGGTGACGACTTCGGTTTTTGTATTGTGGTTGTACGAATACCAGACGTTGATGTCATAATGGCCGTGAATTTCGACCGTTTTATCGCATTTTTTCGCTTCATAACGGTGGTTGATGATCCAGCAGCCGAGAATGCTTGACGGGCGGTTCGGCGCCGTCACCGTATGGGTCGATTGTGTAAACTTGCGGCCTTTGCCGACAACAGCTTTCGTAATAATTTCTCTGTATTCAGACATCGAACGGAACCCTCCTCAAATGAATCTTCATTTCATCCTATGCGCCATCTCCGCTAATGTGCACAGCAAATGAATCATTATTCCGTATAGTTCATTGTATGCGCCTGCTCCGTTCGATGTGCCTTCTTTTTTGCCGCCAGGCAGCCGCCCGCGGTTTGGGGGAAGGGAGAGCGCGCCCATAAGAAAAAAAGCGCCCCGAAGGACGCTTTTGAGCCGCATGCCATTAATGGCAGCCGCCGTGTTTGTTGTAGCGAAGCGCGGCGCCGGTTTCGCCGCGCAGCACGTCGCCGCCCGTCGAAGCGAGAATTTCATCAGTCACCGTATTCGAAATCGTCGAGGCGACGAGCTGAAGCAGGTCGTTCACATCGGATTGGGACTGCTGGAATTCGCTGACGATCGGAATTTGCGACAACTCTTCGTAAATGGCGTCAATTTTGGCCTCAACCTGTTTCAGCGCTTCATGTTTTCCGTAATGCTGAAGGTTGACCGCTTGCTTTTGCAACGATTTCAGCTCGTTGATCAACGTGCGCACTTTTTCGTTTTGGTGGATTTTTTCTTCCGCTCGTTTGAAAAAGTCGACTTCTTCCGTTTCGGCGATCATTTTCGCCAGCTGCTTCGCCTGGGCCAAGATATCATCCCGCGTATATTTTGCCATGTTCGTTCACCTCGATCGCTTCATTGACTAGCTCGCCCGTCAGCGTCCACGTCTTTGCCTGCGTAATGCGCACGTTGACCAATTGGCCAATGAGCGATTTGGGGCCGACGAAGTGGACGAGCTTGTTTTTGCGCGTATAACCCGCCAATACGTCCGGATTCGTTTTGCTTTCGCCTTCCACAAGCACTTCGACGACTTGCCCTTCGTATTGCTTCATTTTCTTGGCCGCGATTTCCTGAACAAGGTCGTTGAGACGCTTGAGCCGCTCTTTTTTCACTTCCATCGGCACGTTGTCCTTCATGTTCGCCGCCGGCGTGCCTTCGCGCGGTGAATAGATGAACGTGTAGGCCGAGTCAAATTCGACTTCACGGTAAAGCGACAGCGTTTCTTCAAACTGCTCGTCCGTCTCGTTCGGGAAGCCGACGATAATATCCGTCGTCAACGCGACATCCGGAATGGCGGCTTTGATTTTGCGAACGAGCTCCAAGTACTCCTCGCGCGTATATTTGCGGCCCATCATTTTTAAAATTTCCGTGCTGCCCGATTGCACCGGCAAATGGATATGCTCAACCAAGTTGCCGCGTTTGGCGAGCACTTCGATGAGCCGGTCGTCAAAGTCGCGCGGATGGCTCGTTGTGAAGCGGATGCGCGCAATGTCAATTTTGCGCAGCTCATCCATTAAATCGCCAAGGCCGTACTGGATGTCGGTGAAATCTTTTCCGTAAGCGTTGACGTTTTGCCCAAGGAGCGTAATTTCTTTATAGCCTTGGGCGGCGAGCTGGCGCACTTCTTGGATGATGTCTTCCGGACGGCGGCTTCGCTCTTTGCCGCGCGTGTACGGAACGATGCAGTACGTGCAAAACTTGTCACAGCCGTACATAATGTTGACCCATGCTTTAATCTTCCCTTTGCGCACTTTCGGCAAGTTTTCAACAACGTCGCCCTCTTTCGACCATACTTCGACGACCATTTCTTTCGACATGTACGCCTCATGCAAAATGTACGGCAGGCGATGGATGTTGTGCGTGCCGAAAATAAGGTCGACGTATTGGTATTGCTTTAAAATTTTCTTGACAACCGATTCTTCTTGCGACATACAGCCGCACACGCCGAGCAATAAGTCCGGGTTCGTCGTTTTGAGCGGCTTTAAGTAGCCGAGCTCGCCAAACACTTTGTTTTCCGCGTTTTCACGGATCGCGCACGTGTTGAGCAAAATGACGTTTGCCTCTTCCGGACGGTCGGTCGGCTCATAGCCGAGCGCCATGAAAATGCCGGCCATCACTTCCGTATCGTGCTCGTTCATTTGACAGCCATACGTGCGGATGTAAAACTTCCGTCCGCGCCCCATGCCGCGAAACTCTTCAGGAATCGAAAAGTCTTTGACGTACTTGACTTCCTCTTTGCCGCGTTTCTTCGCCTCTTTTAAATTCGGCGGGAGAAACACGCTCGTGAAATATTTCTCATAGTCTTTCGTCGTTTTTTCTTTCAGCCGGTCCAAGGCGGATTTTCTGTCCGCTGGATGGCTTTCGGTTTTGATTTGTCCCGTTTGCTCCAAACGTTGTTTTTCGTTCATAGCAATCTCCTTTCTTCACAAAATCATTCGATCATCCGAGACGAGCGGCCGCCGTTTCCTGTGCAGCCGGCCTCGCCTCGGCAAATTTCTTCCAACCACACACTACCATAGTATATCGCGAGCGGCAAGGAAACACAATGGGGTTTGTTCCGGAGGACCGGAACATGTCATGATAACAAAAAACACCCAATGAGGCAAGCCTCCATCGGGTGCAAATTGTTTCCATTTTTACATAAACTCTGCTACGAGTTCGGCGAACTTTTCTTTGCTCATTTTCAGCTCCGCCTCGGCAAGCGGCGCCTCGCTGTAGCCTGGCACAAGCTCTTGGTACGACTTTTGTTCTTTGTTTTGATAAATGATCCCGGTGACGAGCCCATCGTATTTCATGACCGTCTGCATCGCCATCTCCCGGTCGGACGGGTCGTATCCTTCGATGTCGCTCACCTTGATGAGCCGCTCTTTGAACCACTCGTACGTATTCACTTTGTTGTACGTCACGCACGGGCTGAAGACGTTGATGAGCGCAAAGCCTTTATGCTTGACGCCTTCCTCAATCAAGCTCGTCAATTCTTTTAAATCGCTTGAGAAACCTTGCGCGACAAACGTCGCTCCGGCGCTTAACGCGATCTCAAGCGGCGACAAAGCCGGCTCAATCGACCCGTGCGGCGTGCTTTTTGTTTGGAAGCCGGCAGCACTGCGCGGCGATGTTTGTCCTTTCGTCAACCCGTAAATTTGGTTGTCCATGACGATGTATGTGATGTCGATGTTGCGGCGAATGGCATGAACCGTGTGCCCCATGCCGATCGCGAATCCGTCGCCATCCCCGCCGGCGGCGATGACCGTCAAATCGCGGTTCGCCATTTTCACTCCTTGCGCCAGCGGCAAAACGCGGCCGTGCGTGCCGTGAAAGCCGTAAGAGTGAATGTAGCCGGAAATGCGGCCCGAGCAGCCGATCCCGGAAATGACCGCGAGTTCGTGCGGCTCCAACCCGAGATTGGCGGCCGCGCGCTGGATGGCGGCCTGCACGGAAAAGTCGCCGCACCCCGGACACCAGTTCGGTTTCACATCATTGCGGAAATCTTTAAAGGTGGCCATTGCGCTAACAACTCCTTGCATTTAGTATAGACGTCGCCCGGCAAGAACGGATTGCCGTCGAATTTTAAGACGCTGGCGATTTTATCAGCGTGCCCGACGTTCATTTTCAACAAGTTCGCCAGCTGCCCGGTGGCGTTTTGCTCGACGACGACGACTCGTTTCGCTTTCTCGACAAGCGGCCGCACGTCGTCAACCGGGAACGGATGAAGCAGACGGATGTGCGCATGGTTGACTTTGACGCCATCTTGCTCGAGCCGCTCCATCGCTTCTTCAATGGCTCCGCGCGTCGATAAAAAGCCAACAAGGAGCAAATCCGGTTCTTCGTGGCGGAGTTGTTTGTGCACCGGCGTCGGGAAGTGGATGTGCTCGAGTTTGCGCATCCGTTTTTCCATTTGCGCCCGGCGGTTTGCCGCCGTCTCTGACGGGCGGCCTGTTTCGGCGTGTTCGACCCCGGTGACATGGTGGATGCCGTATTTTGTTCCCGGCAGCACCCGCGGCGAAACACCGTCCGGCGTGATTTCATACCGTTTGAAGTTGTCTTTGTCCGGAAGCGGCGGCAGCTCACCATTCATCAGCTTGCCGCGGCGGATCTCGATCCGATCGTAATCAAGCGGCTCAACCGTCTGCTTGCCGAGCGACAGCTGCAAATCCGACAGGAAAATGACCGGGCATTGGTATTCCTCAGCTAAGTTGAACGCTTCCGCCATATCGTAAAACGCTTCTTCGACCGTGCTTGGCGCCATGACAATTTTGGGAATTTCCCCGTGCGTGCCATAGATCATCGCGAGCAAATCCGACTGCTCTTGCTTTGTCGGCAAGCCGGTGCTTGGACCGCCTCGTTGCGTGTCAACCACAACAAGCGGTGTTTCCGTCATCCCAGCTAGTCCGATCGCTTCGGCCATAAGCGACAACCCGGGTCCGGCGGAAGCGGTGAACGCCCGCACGCCCGCATAGTTGGCGCCGATCGCCATCGTACAGGCCGCGATTTCATCTTCTGTCTGGATGACCGCGCCCCCAAAATCCGGCAGCTTTTTAATCAAATACTCCATAATCTCCGAAGCTGGGGTGATCGGATAGGCGGCCATAAAGCGCGCCCCGCCGGCAATGGCGCCCAAGGCGATGGCATCGTTGCCAATCATGAACATTCGCCGTTTGCCGTCGGCTTTGGCTAGTTTCATCGTTTTCGTCGAACCATCGAGCTGCTCTTTCATATATTGCGCTCCAGCGCGAATCGCTTCCATGTTTTTCTCAACGACTTGCGCCCCTTTGCGCCCAAATGTATCCACAACAACACTTTCGAACACGGCGGCGTCCAAATCGAGCACCGCACTTGTCGCGCCGATGGCAACCATGTTTTTCATCAGCGGATTGCCAAGCTGTGTAGCGATATCGGTGAACGGAACGGCGTAAAGCGCCACTCCTTTTCCTTCCGGAATCACTGGATTGAATTTGGCGTCCGCAATGACGATGCCGCCGTCACGCAGCTCGTGGAAGTTGAAGTCGATTGTCTCTTGGTCGAACGCCACCAAGATGTCCAAATCATCAGCGACCGCCCGCACCGGTTTCGTGCTGACGCGAATTTTGTTGTTCGTATGACCCCCTTTGATGCGTGAAGAAAAATGGCGGTATCCATATAAGTAATATCCGAGGCGGTTCAGCGCTGTGGAAAAAATTTCCCCTGTACTTTCAATTCCTTCCCCTTGCTGGCCGCCTACCTTCCATGACAGCTGTTCGATCATGAATTACACCCCTTTATATTCACTCCAGCCTTTCGCTACTATTGTACCACTTTTCTGACAAGGAAACTACCATTTTGAACGCCTTTTTCAGCCGGCGCCGCGGATGCCCTGTCTTCTATTCTAGGATACGCAGAGCCGATACTCAGTGATATTCGTCACTCCGGTAAATGGGCGTAGAAGTTGCCGAATAAAAAGCGGGATGCTTGTTCGGCGGAGTAATGCTTGTACAACTCATTGACGAGCTGGTCGTATTGCTTCACCGTTTCAAGGCCGGAAACCGTTTCCGTAATGCCGTCAAAGTCGGAGCCGAACCCGACGTTGTTTTCCCCTCCGAGCGCACATACATGGTCAAGATGGCGAAGCACATCGGCGATCGTTGCTCTCCGTTTGTCCTTCGTTAAAAAGTACGGGACAAAATTGATGCCAATCATCCCGTCTTTTTCAATCAGCGCTTTCAGCTGCTCGTCCGTCAGATTGCGCGGATGCGGGCATAGACGATGCACGTTGGAATGGGAAGCGATGGGGAACCGAGCCATCTCGATGACATCCCAAAACGCTTTCTCCGATAAATGGGACACATCAACCCATCGTTTTGCTTCATTAAGAAGTGCAACGACTTGCCGGCCAAACGCGGTCAAGCCGGCGCCGCGCTTCTCCCACGCCCCGTCGGCGACGGCGTTTGGAAAGTTCCACGTCAGGCCGACAGAAGCGACGCCGAGGCGAAGAAGCGTCTTTAACTTGACAAGGTTGGCACCGATGGCGTCGCATCCTTCGAGCGTCAACATCGCGCCAATTTCCCCTTCTTTCAGTGCGGCGATATCCTGCTTCGTCCGCACAAACTTGACGGACGGGAACGCCTCGACGATGCGGGCAAAGAAAATGTCCACCATCTCCAACGCCGCTGTGAACCGGGCTTCTTCCGGCACGGTTTCCGGCACGTAAATGGCAAAACATTGCACTTTTATTCCCGCTTCCGCCATGCCAGAAAAGGTGACATGAAGCGGCGCCCCATCGTGAAACGACAACGACCGGTCTTGCCATAGCTTCATGAGCGCATCACAGTGGGCATCGAAAATCATTCATTTTCCCCCTTAAAAAAGCAAAAATAACCTGCCTGCCTTCTACAGCGAAGGCGCCAACAGGTTATATTTTACCATTGACTCATCATCGAGTTAACGAGGTTCGACGATTAATTTAATGGCGGTCCGCTCTTCTCCGTCAATAATAATATCGGTAAACGCCGGAATGCAAATCAAGTCCATGCCGCTTGGTGCCACAAACCCTCGTGCGATCGCTACTGCCTTAACGGCTTGGTTCAATGCACCTGCACCGATCGCCTGAATTTCCGCCGCGCCGCGCTCGCGCAGCACCCCGGCAAGTGCACCGGCTACAGAGTTCGGATTCGACTTTGCTGAAACTTTTAATATTTCCATTTCTAGCTCCTCCCTCGTCCCCTTGAAAAATGGATTACGGTAAAATGTCTTCACTGTAACTATATTCACTGTTTCGACAACTATTCCTGCTGAGGAGAAGCTTGTTTTTAAAATTTTTAAAAAAACGATTATTCAAAATATGGGTGGTCGTCATTAATGATCAACCGTTCAATGCCAAGCGCACGCCCGCTTTTTCCATCAACATCGACAAGCACCGCGTTCAGCTGGCTTCGTCCTTCCTTGACGCCGAACCGGACCGGCAGTCCGGTTAAAAATTTGCGCAGCACCGCGTCGCGGTCAACCCCTAAAATGCCGTCATACGGGCCGGTCATGCCGACATCGGTAATGTACGCCGTACCCTTCGGCAAAATGCGATTGTCCGCCGTCTGAACGTGCGTATGCGTGCCGATGACGGCCGACACGCGCCCATCCAAGTGCCAGCCCATCGCCTGTTTTTCGCTTGTCGCCTCAGCGTGAAAATCAACAATGATGACCGGCGTGCGCGTCGAGGCAGCGGCAATCAATTCATCCGCTTTTTGAAACGGACAGTCAATCGCCGGCAAAAACGTCCGCCCTTGCAAGTTGATGACCGCCGCCTCCCCTTGCTCGGTCGGCACGTAGACGATGCCTTTTCCCGGTGTGCCGGGCGGATAGTTCGCCGGGCGGATGAGCGCCTTCGCCTGATCGATGAATTCAAAAATATCACGCTTGTCCCACGCATGGTTGCCTAATGTCACAACATGGGCTCCTTGGGCCAAAAACGCCCGGTAAATCGGCTCGGTGATCCCTTTCCCGCCGGCGGCGTTTTCACCGTTGATGATGACGATATCGGGACGGTGTTTTTCTTTTAATTTCGGCAAATAATGCTCGACCATTTTTTGCCCCGGCGAACCGACGACATCGCCGATAAATAAGATTCTCATGATCGATCCCTTTCTAATCAAAAAAATATGGCGCTTCGCTTCAAAGGTGGCGCGGATCCATTGCACTTTCTCATTTTACGCACAAAAAAATAAAGTGGCAATAGGATGCCACTTTATTTCGCATATTCGACCGCGCGCGTTTCACGGATGACGGTCACTTTAATATGGCCCGGGTAGTCGAGCTCTTCTTCAATCCGTTTGCGGATGTCACGCGCCAACCGGTGCGCTTCCAAATCGTCGATCATATCCGGCTTGACCATGATGCGCACTTCGCGGCCGGCCTGGATGGCGTACGATTTTTCCACGCCTTCGTACGATTCCGCGATTTCCTCCAGTTTCTCTAAGCGGCGAATATAGTTTTCCAGCGTCTCGCTGCGCGCTCCCGGCCGCGCTGCGGAGAGCGCATCCGCCGCCGCCACAAGCACCGCGATGACCGATGTCGGCTCGGTGTCGCCATGGTGGGAGGCGATGCTGTTGATGACGACGGGATGTTCTTTGTACTTCGTCGCCAGCTCGACGCCGATCTCCACGTGGCTGCCTTCAACCTCATGGTCGATCGCCTTGCCGATATCATGAAGCAAGCCGGCCCGGCGCGCCAACATTTCGTCTTCTCCGAGTTCGGCCGCCATCAGTCCGGCTAAAAACGCCACTTCCACCGAATGTTTCAAGACGTTTTGTCCGTAGCTCGTCCGGAACTTCAGCCGCCCTAAAATTTTGATCAAATCTGGATGCAAGCCATGGACGCCGACTTCAAACGTCGTCTGCTCGCCGACTTCGCGAATGTGCTCATCGACTTCGCGGCGCGCCTTTTCCACCATTTCTTCAATGCGCGCCGGGTGGATGCGTCCGTCTTGCACAAGCTTGTCTAACGCGATGCGCGCCGTTTCGCGGCGAATCGGATCAAACCCGGACAAAATCACCGCTTCCGGCGTATCATCGATAATTAAATCGATGCCAGTCAGCGTCTCAAGCGTGCGAATGTTCCGCCCTTCGCGCCCGATGATCCGCCCTTTCATTTCATCGTTTGGCAAGTTGACGACGGACACCGTCGTTTCGGCGACATGGTCGGCGGCGCAGCGCTGGATGGCCAGCGACAAAATCGCTTTCGCCCGCTTGTCCGCTTCCTCTTTCGCCCGCGTTTCCGCCTCTTTGATCATCATGGCAATCTCATGGGACAGTTCTTTTTCAACGCGTTCCAAAATGAGCTGGCGCGCATCGTCGCGCGTCAGGCCGGAAATGCGTTCGAGTTCGGTTTGTTGCTGCTTCACGAGCGCTTCCACTTTGCTTTCCATTTGTTCAATATGCTGTTGTCTTTCGTTTAACGCTTCTTCCTTCGCTTCAAGCAGCGCCTCGCGTTTGTTGAGCGCTTCATCTTTGCGATCGAGGTTTTCCTCCTTTTGCATCAAGCGGTTTTCTTGTTTTTGGAGCTCGCTTCTCCGGTCGCGGATGTCGCGCTCCGCTTCCGTCCGCAATTTATGAATCTCGTCTTTCGCTTCGAGAAGCGCCTCTTTTTTCAAGGCGTCCGCCTCGCGTCTCGCCTCTTCAATCAGCTGCTCGGCAGCTGCTTTCGCGCCACCGATTTTCGCTTCGGCAATCGATTTGCGAACAAAAAAGCCAACAACGGCACCAATGACTAAGGCAAGCAAAGCGGAGATGATGATCGAACCCATCGTTTCACCTCCTCTTGCTGTTTCGTTTTCCCTTGCGCCTTCTTCGCGCCATCGTCCGACGCAGATGGACATTCCCGTTTTCAACCCATTGGCTTGGTCGTTTGCCTGGCCATTTCCACGCGCCCCCGCATCCAAGCAGTACGCCGCTGCGGGCGGGCACGCGACCCTGCCGTGTACATGGACAAATATACATGTTCATTGTAAAGGCGGCGGTAGGAATTGTCAAGATATTACACAGGAGCCCTTCTTAAGCCGCGGCACACAGAGCGTTCTGCTCTGCCTCTTCTTTTTGGCAAAATGCGAAAAGAAACAGAACCGCCTGCAAGTTAGTCGGGCGTCCTCCGGCATATCCTGCAAAGGGACGTGAATGGCCGTTCCGTTTCGGCAGCTAGGAAAAAGGCGCCCCAGCCATGCCAGGACGCCTTCCGTCTGTTATTCCTCAAGCAGCCCAAATTCGTCTTGCATCGGTTCGCCGCCTGCTTCGCCATCATCGATGCCGTAATGTTTGCGGATGGCGCGGGCGATTTCTTCGGCGATATGCGGGTTTTCTTTCAAAAATTGTTTTGCATTCTCCCGCCCTTGGCCGAGCCGTTCGTCTTTGTACGAATACCATGAGCCGCTTTTTTGCACAATGTCAAGTTCAGACGCCATATCGATGATTTCCCCTTCGCGGGAAATGCCCTCGCCGTACATAATGTCGACGTCAGCCGTTTTAAACGGCGGCGCGACTTTGTTTTTGACGACTTTGATTTTCGTCTTGTTGCCGACCATATCATTGCCTTGCTTGATTTGCTCGGCGCGACGAACCTCTAGGCGGACGGAAGCGTAAAACTTGAGCGCCCGCCCGCCCGGCGTTGTCTCGGGATTGCCGAACATGACGCCGACTTTTTCGCGAATTTGGTTGATGAAGATGGCGATCGTTTTTGACTTGTTAATGGCGCCGGACAGCTTGCGAAGCGCCTGGGACATAAGCCGCGCTTGCAAGCCGACATGGGCGTCGCCCATCTCCCCTTCAATTTCCGCTTTCGGCACAAGCGCCGCCACCGAGTCGATGACGATAATATCGACCGCGCCGCTTCGCACGAGCGCTTCCGCGATTTCGAGCGATAGTGATAGGTAAGCCTTTGATGCAATCTCCGGCTTTTCCCCCACCCCACACCGTGCGTGCGAGTTTCCCCGCACACGGCGTTCCACCGGGACAGCTTCGATAGCCCCGTTTGGGCTATCTCTCCACCATATCACCTCGCGATGACATGGCAGCAGCACCTACAATTTTTCCAGCGAACAGAACTTTTATATTTTCAGCTTGTTCCTATACTCCGTTAGTTTGTCAATCATTTTTCGTTCTGTAAACGGCGGTTCTTGGTTGCTATGGACAAGCCTATGGCATTGGTTGCATAAGCTAACTAGATTAACGGTCTTATTGATCTCACTTAAAGGTTTACTCGGGTCAATATGATGGCAGTGGAAGTTACCGGGACTTAAGTATACAGCACATATTTTGCATTTTCCTTTATCTCTGTGGCGAATAGCTTCTAAAATGACAACATCATTTTGAAGCAACTCAAGCATCCCGTAAAAATGTTTTCCCTTTTTAGCTTCTTGATAAAGAAGATCCAAGCAGTTTCTCAAGTCCTGTTCGCTTTTTACGACAAGTTTGTTTACCTTCATGCTCCTTTCTCCCTTTTTATAATACTGGGTGGAAGTGCCATGAATTAGCCTGCTTGCCGTAACATGTAGATACTTTGCCGCCCCGGCTGGTTCCCTTCACTCCAGAGCGTTTTTTCCTCCCCCATCGTTGCCTTTGGGGTTCAAACGGCGCTCCTTCATCATTACTATGGAACCGCTGACTCCCCCTAAGATATCATCGACCAGCCCTGTCTCCTCCTTAGGGGGCCTCTCACGTTCCCTACAGCCTATCCCTTCTTTTGAACGCCCTTAGGTGCCTACTCTACTCGGCAGGACCTCTGATTGGAACGTCCGCTACCCATCAGAGCAGTAACCGAACTAAGCCAGCCGGTTAAAGGAAACACCGCAAACAAGACACGGTGGTTCGTCCTGTATGGTCCCTTTTCAGGGAGCACCGGTAACCGAGCTTCACGCATAGGTTCCTTTCGTCACCATAGGCGTCTTTTAAGGAGCCCCGCACCACTTTCGCCATAGCCACATTTTGCGGCCTTAGGCTACTTGGGTTACGACTTCACCTGGCTTCATACATCCCGGTGAGGGTGCACCGGAATGCATGCAGGAGTCTCAGGCTCGTGGATATAGGACTATCACCACGGGAAGGAATTTCACCTTCCAACTCGGCTGTAGAGTTGTCCCGATGTTCCCATCGGACTCCGCTTTCGTGCCTACGCACTTATACGGAAACGTGACGCACCTTGCTCGCCCGTGTCAGGCTGGGAAAGCAGCAATTCATCGATATTGACCCCTAATTTTTGTGCATAGATGGGGTCGAGCGATAGCGATAGGTAATAGTCACCCTCGGCATTACCCGGAGGGGCTATTTTCCCCCGCTTCACACCGTGCGTGCGAGTTTCCCCGCACACGGCGTTCCATCGAGTACCCCGGTTACTAATCCGCTCTAGACTTTACTAGTGTACGCACTTTCTGTATTCCTCGAGTTTACTTATTGTGTAATGGCGTACATCTTGTCTTGTAGGTCGCGGAATTCCTGCTCCGACCTAGGAATGATTAGTTCTTGAAACGTTTGGTTGATGGTATCAAATCCTTTCTAGCGGATTTGTACCATACACGTTTTTAGTCAGTTTTGCTCACCGAAACCCTTACGGATTTCCTCACGGCTTCCTAATCATTGTCTGGGTTAGTAACCTAGGGTACTCGACTATGCCCCTTCGCTCCGCAGGAGTTACCCTGCTTCATCACTACTACGGGCTGCTGCCCCACCCCTTCAGCAGTCATTTCCTCCTGCTTAGCGGCATCGGGATGCGCATCCCTTGGCATCCGCTGGGGTGGTTCACCTGTACCGCATCACCTATCCTTGCATGCTCCCTTAGGCTCCACCTCTGACCCGTCAGCCGCCTTTCTGCCCATGGTTGGAGGGCTCAAGGCAAAGATCCTCTACGGGATCAATCCAGACTCGGCAAACACGAATACCTCATCCAGGGCTGAACCTCACTTAGGAGGTGAGCGCCTTCTTTTTTCGGCGCCCCACGCCTTACGAGCCGTACTTCCGGTGGTTCGTTCCAACGCTATGCGTTCTCTAGCCATAGGAGCTTTATGGACCCCCGGCTACTTCGCTAACCGCTTCTCAGGTCTGCTTTTCGCCGTCCTCTCCGAGCTTCGTACAGTCATGTTGCGCACCATGACCGCACGTCGGGGTATTAGGGCGGGAATGCCAACCTTCATTCCCGTCTCGGATTTTCACCGAGCTCTCGGTGATGCAGTTAGGACCTACTCATGCTCAGTCCCGCTGACTTTTCGCACGGCGTTTCCGCCATACTTCAGTCAGCAACAGGTCGCACCGTGCTCTGCGTCGATGAAAGCTGCTTGCCCGCCCCGCTTTTGCACTTCCGCGATCGCGTGAAGGGCAACGGTCGTTTTCCCGGACGATTCCGGGCCGTAAATTTCCACAATCCGCCCGCGCGGATAGCCGCCGACTCCTAACGCGATGTCGAGCGCTAGCGAACCGCTCGGCACGACCGACACTTTGCGGTCGACTTGCTCGCCGAGCTTCATGATGGCCCCCTTGCCAAACTGTCGTTCAATTTGTTTTAATGCCTGCTCCAATGCAGCTTGACGATCTTGGTTCACTAACCTACTCCTCCTTATTCTAGGACTACTTATACTATACCGCGTTTTGCGGCCATTGCCAAGCAAAAAACGAACGTCCATTCGTTTTTTCGGTGGAGAAACTAGCAACAATCGCCATACTCATGCGGTGGAAAAAACGATGTGCGGTGGAGAATGGAGAAGGAAGGGGGCGGCCGATCAGCAGTCGGCCGCGAGCATCTCAAGCAGAAAAAAACAGCCGTATTTGGCGGTGCGGATGCGAATGGCATCACGCGTGCCGGACAGCATCAGACGGTGGACAGTCGCATCGCGCCCGCGGACGGCGATGCCGACATACACGGTGCCGGGCGGGTGGCCCTCAAGCGGATCGGGTCCGGCGACGCCGGTGAAGCTGATGCCGATATCCGCATCGCACATCGCGCGGACGTTTTCAGCAAGCAAACGGGCGCACGGCTCGCTCACCGCCCCTTCTGCCTCAAGCAGCGGGCGCGGTATGCCAAGCACCTGTTCTTTGACGCCGTTTGTGTAGCAGACGACACCGCCCTGCACGACTTGCGACGCGCCGGGGAGGGCGGTGAGCTGTTCGAGGAAAAGGCCGCCGGTCAAACTTTCGGCCGACGCGATCGTCCATCCTCTTTCTTTTAACCGTGCCAATGTCTTTGTAAACAGCGTTTCATCATTATACCCGTAACAATAACGGCCGACGCGCGTCAAAATGGCGGCTTCCGCCTCGTCGAGCAGCCGCTTGGCTTCCGCCTGATCCCGATGTTTCGCCGTCAGACGGAGCGTTACCTCACCGTCGTTTGCAAGCGGGGCGATCGTCGGGTTCGACTGGGCGTCGATCAAGTCGGCGATCGCCGCCTCGAGCGCCGACTCGCCGATGCCGAAAAAGCGGAGGACGCGCGATTCGATGCGCTCGGAAAGCGAAAAAGCGCCGCGCAAAAACGCTGCGCCGTATTTCGTAAACATCGGCTGCATTTCCTTCGGTGGTCCGGGCAGCAACATGTATGTAATCCCATCGACCGTCAGCGCCATCCCCGGCGCCATGCCGTGCTCGTTTTTCAGCACGGCCGCCCCTTCCAAGATGAGCGCCTGCTTTTTATTGTTTTCCGTCATCGGCCGATTCGTGCGGGCAAAGAACGCTTCAATCGCTCGCATCGCCTCCTCGTCGGTCACAAGCCGGCGGCCGAGCAGGCGGGCGATCGTTTCTTTCGTCAGGTCATCTTTCGTCGGGCCGAGTCCTCCGGTAAAAATGACCAAGTCCGCCCGCGTTTGCGCAATTTTCACCGCCTGTTCGAGGCGGCTGGCATTGTCGCCGACAACCGTATGGAAATAGACGTTAATGCCCAAGGCGGCGAGCTGCTGCGACAAAAACTGGGCGTTTGTATTGGCAATTTGCCCGAGCAGCAGTTCGGAGCCAACAGCGATGATCTCCGCGTTCAACAGACGTTCCCCCTTTTTCGGCCGGCTATTTCGAATGGGCAAAAGCATGTTTATTTTTGGAAAAGTAATCCCAGCCGGACCAAATCGTAAAAATGACCGCTACCCAAAGCGCGATATCGGCAAACGGAAACGGAATGAGCGAAAATGGGAAGTTGTGCAACAAAAGGGCGGAAATCGCCACAATTTGCGTCCATGTCTTGATTTTGCCAAGCATGTTGGCGGCGACGACTTCCCCTTCCCCGGCGAGCACGAGCCGCAGGCCGGTAACGGCAAATTCGCGGCTGATGATGACGATCACCATCCAAGCCGGAGCGGCGCCGAGTTCAACGAGCACGATGAGCGCTGCTGACACAAGCAGTTTATCGGCAAGCGGATCCAAAAACTTGCCCAAGTTGGTGACGAGTCCGTACTTGCGAGCGTAATGGCCGTCAATCCAGTCCGTCGTTGAAGCGATAATAAAAATGAGTGCCCCGACGAGATGAGCGACCGGAAGCTCCGCCCCAGCAATACGGACGCTTCCCCACCCGAACGGGACGAGCATGACGATCAAGAAAAATGGGATGAGCATAATGCGCGCTACCGTAATTTTATTCGGCAAATTCACAACGAATACCTCCGCTAGTTCAACATCTGTTGCGAGCAAGGGAGCGGCGCTTCTTCCGTCTGAAAGCTGCTCCCCGCCGTCATTTTTTCAAGATGAAACGCAGCTTTTGGTACACCTCGTCCTTCGGTGCAAACGGGTAGGCAAACGGTTGGCCGTTCACCTTCATCTCAACATCGAGCGTGCGCCCGATTTTCACCCACACTTCGCTTTCCGCCGACAAATCGAACGTTTTTGTTTGTCCGTTTGTCAAATTGCCGGCATAGAAAGAATGGCCTTTCGTGTTGTACACCTCAATCCACGATGTTCCTTTCGATGTAAGTTCAATCGAAAACGAAGCAGGGTTGTCCACTTCAATCGTTGCCATATTGCCGCGTTTTTCCGTCACATTCAACGCCGCCGGCGCAGCCGGTTTTTCTTCAGCAGCTGGAGCCGGCTGCTCCGTTTCTTGCCCGTTCTTTTCTTCCGCCTTCTTCGCTTTCTCTTTTGCTTTCGCCTGTTCAAGCGGCGACTGTTTCGGCTTTTCCACTTCCGCCGTCTCCGGGCTCGTTTTCGCCGGGGGCTCGTTTGCCGTGCCGCGCTGGAGCAGCACCCAAACAAGAACGGCCGCCCCGACGACGGCCGCCGCGATCAAGGCTTTCGGCAGCCAGTCGAGCCATTTCGTCCCTTCGGCGGAAAGCTGTTGGCGCGTTTTCACGCGCGACAGCGGCTGCGGAAGATCATCTTGGTACGATTGCGGAATGTCCTGCTTATATTGTTCAAACAGCTCATCCGGATCGAGGCCGACCGCCTCGGCGTATTGTCTAATGAAGGCGCGCACATAAAAATTGCCCGGCATAATGGCGTAATTCCCTTCTTCAATGCCGATCAAATACCGCTTCTGAATCTTCGTCATCTCTTGCAGCTCGTCCAAGCTGATGTTTTTTTCCTCCCGCGCTTCCCGCAAACGTTTTCCCAGTTCCGTCAACGGCCAACACCTTCCACTTGTTAAAATTAAAAGGATCTTCACCAAAAGTTGTACTTGACTGTTTCAGATCATGTCTTGCTTACATGCATAAGGAAAATCAGTAAATCAACGATTTTCCTACATGGTGACACGAGAAAAAGCCTCGCTTGTCAAGTACACGTTGTGGTGATGAACCAATTAAAATCCAAATTCGGAAAATCCGTCTCCGCCCAGCAAGGACGGGCGTTCGATCGCATCGTAGGAAATGTCTTCGTCCGGTTCATGGCGCAGCTCAATAATATAGTCAAAATCATCAAGCGTATATTCCGTATGGCGGACAAACATGTCCGGATGTTCCACGACCTTCGTCGCCTCGAGGCGCATCAGCTCGCGGATGAGCTGCCAGTGCTGCTCATTGCCGCGGCGCGTCGAAACGATGCCGTCGACAATGAAAATGTTGTCCTCGCTATATTCGTCTTCCATCAGCTGCGTGCGGACGGTCTGCTTGATCAGCGTCGATGATACAAACAGCCACCGCTTATTGGCGCATACGCTCGCAGCAACGATCGACTCCGTCTTGCCGACGCGCGGCATCCCGCGAATGCCGATGAGCTTATGCCCTTTTTCTTTAAAAATTTCTGCCATAAAATCGACCAACAGCCCAAGCTCGTCGCGAACGAAGCGAAACGTCTTTTTGTCGTCGGCATCGCGCTGAATGTAGCGGCCATGGCGGACGGCCAAACGATCAAGCAGCTTCGGCTGGCGCAGTTTCGTCACCGTAATGTTGTCCATCGTCCGCAAAATTGTCGCCAGCCGCTCGATTTGTTCGCTGCTGTCGCAAAGAAGCAACATGCCGCGGCGCGAATCCCGGACGCCATTGATCGTCACGATGTTGATCGACAACATGCCGAGCAACGAGGCGACATCGCCGAGCAACCCTGGACGGTTGACATGAATCTCATACTCCAAATACCACTCCTGCTTGCCCATCCCGTCTCCTCCCTTGCCGCTGTCCGCACGAACGCCTTATGCTAAGTTCATACTACTATAACCGCGAACGGAAAAGCAACCGAAAAGAGGAAAGAAAAAAGAGAGGGAGCCCCTCTCTTTACCGGGTGTTATTTTTGTTGGACAAGTTTCACCATCATGTTGGCAAGGGCATGCTGTTCTTTTTCATCCGCAACGCTCCAAAGGTCGGCGAGCACCCGTTCTTCCGGGTTTTTCGGATCCACGTTTTTCGCCAAATAGTCCCCGATTTGATAGGCGACATCCGAGATCACTTGCTGGGTCAAACCTTGTTGCTGCGCTTGCTGCAGACGTTCCGATAAAAAGTCTTTCCATTGTTCAAAGTTATCCAGTACCGACATGTCCATTCCCTCCTTGATGAACGTTTCAAGGATAGTTTGCCTGCGGGCGAAAAAAATATACGCTCAACAATACCAGCCGCCGTTGACAGAGATGATTTGGCCGGTGATGTAAGAAGCGGCGTCCGACAACAAAAACGCCACTGTTTTCGCCACTTCCTCAGGGGTCCCGAGCCGGCCGGCCGGAATTTCATCGGCGAGCGCCGCCAATTCTTCTTCGCTGAACGGCCGGAGCATATCTGTGGCGATCGCTCCCGGCGCGACGGCGTTGACGCGGATGCCGCTCGGGGCGAGCTCTTTCGCCAGCGCCTTGGCGAACGCGTTTTGCCCGCCCTTGGTCATCGAATACACCGCTTCGCATGAGGCGCCGCACAACCCCCAAATCGAAGAAATGAACACAATTTGGCCGCGCTTTTTCGAAATCATCGGCGGCAGCAGTTTTTTCACAAGCTGCGCCGGGCTTGTCACATGGAGGCGCACCATCCGTTCGATCAGCTCGTCATTCATGTCGGTAAGCAACCCGTAATACGTGGCCCCGCTGTTATAAATGATGGCATCGATCGGGCGGTCGAGGCGGGAAAGCAGTTGGTCGACCCCGCCCGGCATCGACAAATCCGCTTCCACCGGCACGGTGTGCACGCCGGTTAGTTCGGCTTGCAGCGCCTCAATGGGCGCGCGGCGCCGGTAGTAATGAAGAAAAAGCCCATAGCCGCCTTGCGCGAGCTCGCGGGCGATGCTTTGCCCGATCGCGCTTGACGCTCCGGTAATTAACGCATAGCGCATGGAACGTTCTCCTCCTTCTGTTGGACGCAAAAAAGGGGCTGACGCAAAAGCCCCTTTTTGATGAAATGAAACTGAAAAACATGGGAAAGAGACCACCTCTGAAATCGTTGGTTTTACCAGGGGTTTCAGGGTGGTCTAGTTTTCCATGTTGCCCCAGATAGGGGCATTACCGTTCTTTCGGTCAGCCCCTGTCATTGCCCTTTTGGCACAACCTCGCAAACGGCGATTTGCGAATCGCGGAAACACGCATCGGCAATGGATGCAACGTCGTCAAGCGTCAACGATGACAACGCCGGCAAAATGTCAAACAAGCTCGCGCCGTAAAACGCGTAGCGCGTAAACTGGTTGGCGATATACTCCGGCGAGTTGAGCGCGCGCAAAAAAGCGCCGATTTTTTTCTTTTTCACCCGCTCAAATTCCTCCGTTTTCACTGCCTCAACTGAAAATGACAACAACACGTTTTTGACTTCCGCCGCAAGCCGCTCGGCATCCCTTGTATCGCCGCCGACAAGGGCAAAGCCGAATTCGCGCTCTTCCGTGTAATCATACATAAACGTGTCATCAATCAGCCCTTCGCGGTAGAGCCGCTCGTAATGGGGCGAGCTTTTGCCGAACAAATAGTCCAATGCAACATGGAAGGCAAGCTCATGGCGAAGTTTTGGTCCGCCGGTTTCCGGCACGGACGGCGCTTTGATGCCGACAAAGCATTTATTCGCCTGCACGTGCATGGGGATGACTTTTTTCGTTTCCGCAACTCCGCTCGGTTCTTCGTACGTAAACCGCTTTATTTCAGGAGCGGACGGGAACGATTTTTTCGCCTGATTGTCGCGGATTTGCTGCATGATTTTTTGTTCGTTGACCGGACCGACGACAAACAAAAGCATGTTGCTCGGGTGGTAGAACGTTTCGTAGCATTCGTACAACAGCTCTTTTGTAATTTGGGCGATCGATTCGACCGTGCCGGCGATGTCAATTTTGACCGGATGGTTGTGGTACATGCTTTCGATGGCGCCAAAATAAACGCGCCAGTCCGGGTTGTCGTCATACATGCGGATTTCCTGGCCGATAATGCCTTTTTCTTTTTCCACCGTCTTGTCGGAAAAATACGGCGTTTGCACAAAATCAATCAGCGTTTCCAAGTTTTTCTCGACGTTGTCGGTGCTGGAAAACAAATAGGCCGTGCGGGTGAACGTCGTAAAAGCGTTCGCCGAGGCGCCTTGTTTGCTGAACTGTTGAAACACGTCGCCGTCTTCTTTTTCAAACAGCTTATGTTCCAAAAAGTGGGCGATGCCGTCCGGGACGCGTTTCATCTCTGTTTGGCCGAGCGGGACAAACTGGTTGTCCACCGAACCGTAATTCGTCGTAAACACGGCGTACGTTTTGTTGAATCCCTTTTTCGGCAAAATGTACACGTCAAGACCGTTGTCCATTTTTTCGTAGAACAGCTCTTCTTGCAGCGTCTCATACACCCGTTTTTCCATCTTCCGTCCCCCCCTCCATTCCGGTCAAAAAGTATACCGTATCCAACTCCACCTTTTCAGCGACGCGCACGATGTCTTCGCGCCCGATTTCCTCCGTGCCGGCCAGCCATTCGTGAAGCGGACGCTTCCGCGCGGAGACGACGTTGTGGTACAGCACTTCGACAAGTCCGCGCGGCGTGTCGAGCGTCTCAAGCAGCTGATTGCGGATGACCGCTTTCGTCTGCGCGATTTCTTCATCCGTAAAATCGCCGTTTTTCATCGCCTGCATTTGCTCGTCGATAATGCGCCGCGCCTTCTCGTAATTGGCCGGCTCAATGCCGGACATGACCATCAAAATCCCTTTATGGCTCTCAAGCCTTGAGGCGGCGTAATAGGCAAGGCTCGCCTTCTCGCGGACGTTAATGAACAACTTCGAATGGGAAAAACCACCAAAAATGCCATTAAACATCTGCAAGGCGTAGTAATCGTCATCCTCGTATGTGACATTCGTTCGGTAGCCGATGTTCAATTTCCCTTGCTTGACGTCTTGCCGTTCGATCACTTCCTTCACTTCCCCACGCGCTTTTGCCTGAGCTTGGGGCGTACGCGCCGGCTCTGCGCGGTCGGGCAGCAAAAAGCGCTGACGGACGGTGTTGAGCACCTCTTCTTCGTCGACATCGCCGATGACATACAAGTCAAGCTCATCTTCAGCCAACGCCCGCTCATAATAGCGGTGCAGTCTTTCCGCTGTAATGGCGTCGACATCCTCGAGCTCGCCATTAGGCGAGAGCGCGTACGGTTCGCCTTTGCACATTTCTTCTACAAGGCGGATGTTCGCATAGCGCATTTTGTCATCATACACCGCCTGAATGCGTTGACGGAGTGCCCGCTTTTCCTGCTCGACAATGTCGGTGACAAACCGCCCGCCATCAAGAGCCGGGCGGAACAGAAGATCGGCCAAGAGCTGAAGCGCTTTCGAAAGCAACGGCGTTTGTTTAGGCAAAAACCGTTCATTGGCGACATCGATGCGAATCGTCATGATATGATGTTCGCCTTTTTTCGTTAAATCGACGTTCAGCGTCGCCCCGTACAGTTCATCCAAATAGGTGCGCAGCGCCTTGACGCTCGGATAGTCGGCCGTGCCGCTTTGCAAAACGTACGGAAGCAGCGCGCGCAGCGTCACCGTTTCCTTGGCGAGCGGCGCTTTCATTTTCCAAACGAGTGTATTCGTTTTGTACTTATCGGTCGGAATCGTATGGACGCGAACCGGCCCAACCGCCGTTATTTTTTCATCGACCAAGCCAACTCCTCCTTTTCTGTCGCAAAATGGGCGGCATGCTTATTGTGAGATGTCTTATCAACAATATACCTGTTGCCAAGCGACAAATGCAAACAAATCCGCCTAGTTCGTCCGATGCGCTTGGAAACATGGCCATCATGGGAATGAAAAACAGCTGTCCGGTTGCGCCGGACAGCTGCAAGTTCTACCGTTTCCCTTTGATATATGGCGTGCCGGCCGCTTTCGGCGCCTCCGCCCGCCCGATGAAGCCGGCGAGCGCCAAAATGGTGAGCACGTACGGGGCGATGAGCAAGTAAACCGTCGGAACGTTTTTCAAAAACGGAATGGTTTGCCCGACAATGCTTAAGCTTTGCGCCAGTCCGAAAAAGAGCGCCGCTCCCATCGCGCCGATCGGATGCCATTTGCCAAAAATCATGGCGGCGAGCGCCATAAATCCGTGCCCAGAAATCGTCGCATGGCTAAAATCGCGGGAAATGATCGTCGCGTATACCGCACCGCCCAAACCGCCGAGCGCGCCGCTGATCATGACGGCGATGTAGCGCATTTTGGCGACATGAATCCCCATCGTATCCGCCGCCATCGGATGTTCGCCGACCGCACGCAGCCGCAGGCCAAACGGCGTTTTATAAATCACATACCAAGAGACAAACGCCAACAAAATGGCGATGTACGACGTCACATACGCATTGGAGAACAACAGCGGGCCGATGACCGGGATGTCGCTCAACACCGGCACATCGATTTTGTCAAACCCGACTTGAATTTGGTCGGTCTGGCCTTTGCCGTACATTTTTTTGACTAAAAACAGCGACAGGCCAAGCGCCAAAAAGTTGATCGCCACCCCGCTGACGACTTGGTCGGCGCGAAAGGTAACCGACGCGACAGCGTGCAGCAGGGAAAATACAGCGCCGACCACCATGGCAGCCAATAAGGCAAGCCACGGCGTCCATTCGCCAAACCGATCGGCAAACGTCAAATTAAAGACGATGCCGACAAACGCGCCGATGGTCATCAATCCTTCAAGCCCGATGTTGACGACGCCGGACCGTTCGCTGAACACGCCGCCAAGCGCCGTGAAAATGAGGGGAGCCGCAAAGAAAATCGCTGTCGGGATAATCGTCTGCAACACGTCATACACGCTCACTTACTCCGCCCCCTTTTGCCAGCGAGATAACAGCCAGCGAATCATATAGCTCGATGCCACAAAGAAAATGATGAGCGCGATAATAATGTCAACGAGTTCGGTCGGCACGCCGGCGCTTGACGGCATTTCCAACGCCCCGACTTTTAAGGCGCCAAACAACAAGGCGGAGAGCAAAATGCCAAACGCGTTGTTGCCGCCGATCAGGGCGACGGCGATGCCGTCAAACCCGAGGCCGGTAAAGCCGGCTTTCGTCGAGATGTTTCCAAATGTGCCAAGCCCCTCCATCGCCCCGGCGACGCCGGCAAAAGCGCCGGAGATGACCATCGCTAAAATGATGTTGGCGCGCACGTTCATGCCGGCATACTGGGAGGCATGCTGGTTGAACCCGACCGCCCGCAGCTCAAACCCTTTCGTCGTCCGCTCAAGCAAAAACCACATGACAAATGCGGCGGCGACAGCGATGAAAATGCCGTAATGCATGGTGGAATGATACGTAATGGCATCAAAAAAGTCGGAGTGAAGCGATGCGCTTTCTTTCACCGGCTTTGATTTAAATCCCTCATCGGACAAAACGGAACGGATGATGGCGTTCGTTACATGCAAAGCAATATAGTTCATCATAATCGTAATAATGACTTCATGCACTTTTAAATACGCCTTTAGCACGCCCGGGATCAGCCCCCAAAGCGCTCCGGCGAGGGCGGCCGCCAAAATGGCGAGCGGCAAATGGATGATTTTCGGCAAGTCGAACGACACGCCGACCCAGACGGCCGCCAGCCAGCCGACGATCAGCTGCCCTTCGACCCCGATGTTAAACAAGCCGGTGCGAAAAGCAAACGCCACCGCCAACCCGGTTAAAATGTACGGCGTCGTCTGGCGGATCGTTTCGCCGATATAGTACGTATCGCCAAACGCCCCGTACACGAGAGCGTAAAACCCAGCGATCGGGTTGTAGCCGCTCACGAGCATGACGATGGATCCGGCAGCCATGCCGAGCAAGACGGCCAATACAGGAATCAACAATTGCTGGAGACGGTTTGACTTCATCACGACACACCTGCTTCCTTCCGTTTGCTTCCGGCCATCAGCAGCCCGAGCTCTTGTTCCGTCGTCTCTTTCGGATCGACGATGGCGACAATTTTCCCCTCATAAATAACGGCGATCCGGTCGCTGACGTTCATGACTTCATCGAGCTCAAATGAGACGAGCAGCACCGCTTTGCCGCGGTCGCGCTGTTCGATGAGCCGCTTATGGATAAACTCGATCGCGCCGACGTCAAGCCCCCTTGTCGGCTGGGCGGCGATCAACAAATCCGGGTCGCGGTCAACTTCGCGGCCGATGATCGCTTTTTGCTGGTTTCCGCCCGACAGCGCCCGCGCCTTCGTATATTCATCCGGCGTGCGCACGTCAAATTCGCGGATGAGCTGACGCGCTTTGTCGTAGATCGCTTTAAAGTTCAGCACGCCCCGCTTTGAATACGGCGGCTTGTAATACGTTTGCAGCACCATGTTTTCGCCGATCGGAAAATCGAGGACAAGCCCGTGCTTATGCCGGTCTTGCGGAATATGGCCGACGCCGGCTTCGATGATTTTGCGCGGCGGCAAGTTCGTAATATCGCGGCCGTTCAGCTTCACCGTGCCGGATTCCGCTTTCAGAAGGCCGGTAATCGCCTCGATCAGCTCGGTTTGCCCGTTGCCGTCGACCCCGGCGATGCCGACGATCTCCCCGGCGCGCACCGTCAAGTTCAAACCGTTGACCGCTTTGATCCCGCGCGCGTCCTTGACGACTAAGTCTTTAATTTCCAACACCGATTTTCCCGGTTCAGCCGGTTTCTTAGCGGTCGTAAACTGCACCTCGCGGCCGACCATGAGCGCCGCCAGCTCGTTCGGGTTCGTTTCCGCGACCTCAAGCGTCGCGATCCCTTTGCCGCGGCGGATGACGGTGACGCGGTCGCACACTTCCATAATTTCTTTTAGCTTATGGGTGATTAAAATGATCGATTTTCCTTCGCGGACGAGCGTGCGCATAATTTGGATGAGCTCGCGGATTTCCTGCGGCGTCAAAACCGCTGTCGGTTCGTCAAAAATCAAAATATCCGCACCGCGGTAGAGCGTTTTTAAAATTTCCACGCGCTGCTGCATGCCGACGGAAATGTCGGCAATTTTCGCTGTCGGATCGACCGCCAGCCCATACCGTTCCGACAGCTCGCGCACCTCCTGTTCGGCCCGCTTCATATCGATCGTTCCCGCCCGCGTCGGTTCGCTGCCTAAAATGATGTTTTCCGTCACCGTGAACGTATCGACGAGCATAAAGTGCTGATGCACCATGCCGATGCCAAGATCGTTGGCGACGTTCGGGTCGGTAATGCGCACCGGCTTTCCTTTGACGCGGATTTCGCCGCCGTCCGGCTGGTATAAACCGAACAGCACGTTCATGAGCGTCGATTTGCCGGCCCCGTTTTCGCCAAGCAGAGCGTGTATCTCCCCCTTTTTCACTTGCAGCGTAATGTTGTCATTGGCGACAAACGAGCCAAACACCTTGCGGATATTGAGCATTTCAATCACGTATTCCAAGCGATTCACTCCTTACTCAAGCAAGGTCAAAATCACAAAATGAAAGGCGACAGCGAAACAGCCGCCCTTCATGATTTTGAAGAAGGCTAGCGGCGCGCGCTAGCCTTCTTCGCCGTTGTTCGTCACTTGATCGTCGCAGCGAATTGCTCGTACTCTTTCCGATTCGTCGGCACTTTCACTTCGCCCTTGATAATTTTTTCTTTCCATTCGTCAACAGCTTTCAGCACATTTTCTGGAATGTTGTCTTGTGTCGGAGCGATGCCAACCCCATTTTCCGGCAACCCGTACTCAATCGTTTTGCCGCCCGGGAAGTCGCCGTCTTTCGCCCGTTTCGCCGTGTCATAGACAGCGACGTCGACGCGTTTCACCATCGAAGTGAGCGTTACGTTGTACGTTTTGCCGCCGACTTTCACTTTCCCTTCCGGTGCTTGGTCTTTATCAACGCCGATCACCCAAATTTCACGGTTCGGATCTTTTTTCTTCAAGTCTTTTGCCTCTGAGAAAACACCGTTTCCAGTCGCCCCGGCCGCATGGTAGATGATGTCGACGCCGGAAGCGTACATGCTCGAAGCGATCGCTTTCCCTTTATCCGCTTGGTTAAACGCCCCTGCGTATTGCACTTGAACGGTCGCCTTCGGGTTGACCGCTTTCACGCCGGCGCGGAATCCGCTTTCGAATTTTTCGATCAACGGAATTTCCATCCCACCGACAAAGCCGATTTTATTCGTTTTCGTCATCAAACCGGCAACAACGCCGACAAGGAACGAGCCTTCATGCTCCTTGAACGTGATGCTGGCGACGTTTGGCTCATCAACAACCGTGTCGACGATGGCGAAATGTTTTTTCGGGTTTTGCTTCGCGACTTCTTTCACCGCGTCGCCCATCAAATACCCGATGCCGAAAATCAAGTCAAAGTCGCTGCGCACGAGCTTGTTTAAGTTGGTTGGATAATCGGTGTCGCTCGTCGACTGCAAATAGTCGTACCCACCGCGTCCTTTTTCTAGCCCGTTGTCTTTGCCGAACTTTTGAATCCCTTCCCACGCGGACTGGTTAAACGATTTGTCATCAACGCCGCCGACGTCGGTGACCATGGCGACGCTAAACGTATCTTCCTTATTATTGCCTCCCGCGTTGCCGCCATCCTGGCCGCAGGCGCTAAGCAGCGTGCCGGCGGCAAACAGAACGGACAACGCCCATCCGAATCGTTTTTTCATCATCCATTCCCCCTAAGCTGAAAAGTTTGTTCCTAAATTAGTATGAAACTTCCGTTCACGTTCTATGTACCCCTTTCACCTCCTTAAAAACCAAACCGTTTCCGCATGACATGAAAGCTGAATTTGTCGGAACGGAAGTAGTTGGTCGAGTAAAAAATCGGCTCGTCGTTTTTGTCGAAATGCATTTGCTTGAGCACGAGCAGGGCGGTTTCCGGGTCGCATTGCAAAATCGGCGACACTTTCTCATGGTAGCCGAGCGGCTCGATGCGCGCAACTGCATAGGCGATGTCGCGGTGCGTTTGGTTGTGCAAGTTTTCAAACAACGATTCGTGTTCGTACGAAATGCCTTTTGGCAAATACTTGCACAAAATTTTATCGAGGCAATAGACGACCGGCTCCCCGTCGGCGGTGCGCACCCGCTCGATCAACAAAATCTCGTCGTCCGGGCGGCATTGAAAACGGCGCATATCGTCTTCTGTCGGCAGCTGGATGGAAGAAGACAAAAAAATCGTTCCCGGTTTTCGTCCGGCTTGGCGGATCATATCCGTGACGCTCGACAGCTGCTCGATGCCGGACGTAAACAGCGGCCGGGCGTTGACAAACGTTCCGACGCCATGGCGGCGGATGATGATGTTTTCCTCCTCCAGCACCCGCAGCGCTTCCCGCAGCGTCGCCCGGCTGACGCCAAGCTGTTTGGCAAGCTCAAACTCAGACGGCAGCTTTTGCTTTTCTTTGTACACGCCAGTTTCAATATCGTGTTTCAAACGGTCGATGACTTGCAAGTACAGATGGCGGTTGTCTGATTTGATTGACATGACAACGTCCTCCACATGATCTCCTGTAAGAGTCAGACCTCTGACATTAGACATATAACCTTTTTGAGACTACTATATCATTTTTTACTGGCCAAATAAATAGGGTTATCAAATTTTGTCGAAAAAAAAGATATGTTTATGGAAGCGCTTCCAATGTGACATACGATTGGCAGGCAGGTGGCATCGACCTGCCTGCTTAGCGATCAGGGCTTGCGATGCAGCGCAAAAGACTGTTGATTTCAGCCCATGTTCAATGGAAAAACCTTGTGACGCCAGCGCTTTTCTGACCAAATGCTCTGAGGCCCATTTTCCGCCGAGTGCTACGACGTCTTTTTCAAATCTTCTTTCGACCAAAGAACCGCGCGCGGTTTGCTCCCTTCGTACGGACCGACGACGCCTCGCTCCTCCATGGCGTCGATCAGCCGGGCGGCGCGGTTGTAGCCAATGCGGAAGCGGCGCTGCAGCATCGACACAGAAGCGCTTTGCATTTCCACAACAAGGCGGACGGCCTCTTCATACAAGTCGTCTTCGAAGGCCGATGCGTTCGCCTCCTCTTCCGGCACGATCATCTCCTCGTAATATTGGGCCTGCTGCTGGCCGATGACAAATTGGACGACGTCTTCCACTTCTTGATCGGACACAAATGCGCCTTGCACGCGCACCGGTTTGGACGCGCCCATGGGCAAAAACAGCATGTCGCCGCGGCCGAGAAGTTTTTCCGCCCCGCCCACATCGAGAATGGTGCGTGAGTCAATTTGCGATGAGACGCTGAACGCGATGCGTGACGGAATGTTGGCCTTAATGACGCCCGTGATAACGTCAACCGACGGGCGTTGAGTGGCGATGATCAAGTGAATGCCGGCCGCGCGCGCCATTTGCGCCAACCGAGTGATCGCCTCTTCCACATCTGACGAAGCGACCATCATCAAGTCAGCCAGTTCGTCAATGATGACGACGATATATGGCAAAAGCGGCTGCTGCTCCAGCGCGGCTTCGTTCTGCTGACGGATATGCTCGTTATACCCTTCAATGTTGCGCGTGCCGGTATGGGAAAACAGCTCGTAGCGCCGTTCCATTTCTTGGACGACTTTTTTCAGCGCTTGAGCCGCTTTTTTCGCATCGGTGACGACCGGCGTCAACAGATGCGGAATGCCATTGTAGACGCTTAGCTCGACCATTTTCGGGTCAATCATCATCAACTTCACTTCATGGGGCTTGGTGCGCATGAGCAGGCTGACGATAATGCCGTTGATGCAGACGCTTTTCCCGCTCCCGGTAGCGCCGGCGATCAACAAATGCGGCATTTTGTTCAACTCGGCGGCAACGACTTCCCCGGAAATGTCGCGCCCGAGCGGGATCAACAGCTTGGATTCGGACCTTGTGTGCTCGACCGCCTCCAGCACTTCGCGCAGCGAGACGGTGGCGATCTCCTCGTTCGGCACTTCGATGCCGATTGCGGACTTGCCGGGGATGGGCGCTTCAATGCGGATGTCTTTCGCCGCCAAGGCGAGCGCCAAGTCGTCGCTTAAGCTGACGATTTTGCTTACTTTCACCCCGACGTCCGGGTACACTTCATATTTTGTCACCGCCGGGCCAAGGTGCACCTGCGTCACTTTCGCCTTGACGCCAAAGCTTTGGAACGTTTTTTCCAGCTTGCGCGCATTGGCATAAATATTCGCATGGTCGGTCGATTGCCCAGCCGGCTTTGGCGGACGGAGAAGTTCAAGCGGCGGCAAATCGTAATTGGCATTTTCATGCTCGGAAAACGCCAACGGCGGGGATGCCCCCCCTTCGCTGTCGTCATCTTCCGCAGGCAGCTGTTTCTCTTCTTCCGGCTCGGCGGCCGCCCGGACGGCGGCAAAATCGGATATGATCGGCGGCGGCGAAAGCAATTCGTCGTCCGCCTCAGCAGCCCCGGCTTCTGCCGATTCCTCGGCCGGATAGGCGGCCGTCCGCCGTGAACGCCGGCCTCGTTCTACACTCGCTCGCCGTTTTCTCCCCGCGAGCCATTGTTTCACATCGGCGACGAACGCCAGCCATTCCTTCCGCACAAGCGCGGCCGCCCCAACAACTATCTGTCCGATCGTTTCGCGCAGCGATTTCCCGGTCAATACGACAAAGCCGACTACAAACAGCAGAAAACAAATCCATTTTGTCCCGAGCGAATCAAACAGCTGATAGCTGGCGGCAAACAACAGAGCGCCAGCCATTCCGCCGCCTAGGTCGGCATGGGACTCCTTTCCGCCCGCCTCGTTCCAAAACAGCGCCCACGTCGTCCGGATGACGCTCGGATCAAGCTCACCGCGCCGCGACATGAGCTCAAACAACTTTTCGTGACTTAGCAGCAAAAGCGCCGCTGTGATGACTGACACGCCGACAAACGGACGGCTCGCCCATGACGGCCACGATCGTTTCCAAATGAGGATGAGCGATAAAATGAACACTCCCCCTATTAACAGCATGTACCATTCGCCGAAAAAAAAGCGGCCGACAAGCACGAATGTTTCCCCGACAAGCCCGAGGCGAGCCATCGCCACAACGGCAACAGCCAGCAGCCCGAGACCGATCAATTCAAAGCGAATCGTCTCCGTCCATGACTGTTTCTTTGGCGGTTTTCCTTTTTTTTGTCGCTTTCGTTTCGCCATGATCGCTCACTCCAGCATGAATGAATTGGCAAGCCGGAAAAAAGCAGCCAACAATGGCTGCTTTTTTCCGTTTGTCTATTATTATATCATGAACAACTTGACAATTCATTACGATGTTGCGACAGAAACCGGAAACCGCACCCCTGGCGCATACTTAGCGTTTAAAAAATGATAGGGGTTGGTGCTTAAGTTTTGCACGATTTCATATTCGCCCGTATCGGTCATTTGGACGAGCAACGGGATGCCTTCGTAATGCACTAGCTTTTGCTTTTCATACGCGGCCGCATCGACCGGGAACACCAAATGTTCCGGCATGATCGTGTACAAAATCATTGGATCATCTTCCCTTCGCCGCCTTTTTTCGCTTCGATCAGCTGGCGCAGCTTCGCCATGGCCTGTGAGACGCCGCCCACTTCATCGATCAAGCCGTACCGGACCGCATCGGGACCGACGACGTTCGTGCCGATGTCGCGCGTCAAATTGCCTTTGGAAAACATGAGCTCTTTAAACTTCTCCTCGCTAATGTTGGAATGCTTCGTTACGAAGCGGACGACGCGTTCCTGCATTTTATCCAAATACTCAAACGTCTGCGGGACGCCAATGACAAGCCCCGTCAAACGGATCGGATGAATCGTCATCGTCGCCGTCTCAGTGATGAACGAATAGTTGCACGAAACGGCGATCGGCACGCCGATCGAATGGCCGCCGCCAAGCACGATGGAAACGGTCGGTTTTGACAGCGAAGCGAGCATTTCCGCAATCGCAAGCCCGGCCTCCACATCACCGCCGACCGTATTTAAAATGACGAGCAGCCCTTCGATTTTCGGATTTTGCTCAATGGCGACGATTTGCGGGATCACATGTTCGTATTTTGTCGCCTTGTTTTGCGGCGGCAGCTGAATATGACCTTCAATTTGGCCGACAATCGTCAGACAATGAATGTTCGTATCCGGTTCCATTTGCGGGACGTTCGTCTGCCCAAGCTGGGTGATGGCAGCAGTGGCCTCTTCCGTTTTCGTTTCCGGTTTTTCTTCCGTCTCTTCCTGAAGGTAACGCTCCTTGTCCATCGATTCCTTCTCCTTTCTATCGGTCATACGTTTAGTATGGCCGAAAAGAAAAAGAAAAATGCCGGCAACGGTTCACCGTTTCCAGCATTTCCCTTGGACTTTGAGCATGATTGCGTTATACCTCCATAATAATCGGCAAAATCATCGGCTTTCGCTTCGTTTTCTCAAACAAAAACTGGCTTAGCGCCTCGCGAATGTTCGCCTTTAACGATGACCATTCCAGCATGTATGATTCCAGACAGCGCTTAATGATCTCCGCCACCATTTGCTCAGCCTCTTCCAACAGCGTCTCCGCCTCGCGCATATAAACGAATCCGCGCGAGATGATTTCCGGTCCAGCAGCAATCGTTTTCGCTTCTTTGTTTAGTGTCACCACGGCGATCAAAATGCCGTCCTGCGACAACAAACGCCTGTCGCGCAACACAATGTTGCCGACGTCGCCGATGCCGAGGCCATCGATTAAAATGTTGCCGTACGGCACTTTACCGCCAGGGCGGGCGGCTCCGCCGCGAAATTCGACCACTTCACCTTTGTCAAGCAAAAACGTCCGCTCTTCCGAGATGCCGACCGCCTTCGCCAACCGGGCGTGCGCCTTTTGCATTCGGTACTCCCCATGCACCGGGATGAAATATTTCGGCTTCATCAAATTAAGCATGAGCTTAAGCTCTTCTTGGCAGCCGTGCCCGGACACGTGCACTTGCCGATCGCGGTAAATGACGTTCGCCCCAGCCCGGTATAGGGCGTCGATCGTTTTCGAAAACCCAAGCTCATACCCCGGCATGACAGAAGCAGCGACGATGACGGTGTCTCCTTCTTTAATGTTCACCTGCTTGTTCGCCTGCCGCGCCATGCGCCAAAGCGCGCTCATCGGCTCGCCATGACCCCCGGTCGTCAAAATGACAAGTTCATCATCCCCATAGCGGTCCAAGTCGTAGGCAGAAATCGTCACCTTGTCCGGCAGATGCAAATAACCGAGGCGGACGGCGATGTCCATAATTTTATGCAGCGTTTTGCCGATCACCGCCACCTTGCGCCCGTACTGCTTGGCGGCGTAAAGCACTTGTTGGATGCGCGTAATGTTCGAGGCATAGCAGGCGACAAACACGCGCCCTTTCGCGTGGCCGATCACATCTGCAATCTCATGGGCGACGGCTGTATCAGAGCCGCTGTAGCCCGGACGCTCGGCATTCGTGCTGTCCGACAAAAGACAAAGCACCCCTTGTTCGCCGATTTGCGCCATTTTCCCCAAGTCGGCGCGATTATTGCCATACGGCGTCTGGTCAAATTTAAAATCGCTCGTGTACACGATCGCCCCTTGCGATGTATGCAGGCTGATGCCGATGGAATCGGGGATGCTGTGGATCGTGCGGAAAAACGTCACTTTTGCTTTGTCAAACAGCAGTTCAGCGTCAGGATGAATTTCATTCAGTTTGGCGTTTGCAATGCCTTGCTCTTTTAAAATCGCTTCCGCCAACCCGAGCGTCAGCTTCGTCCCGTAGACTGGCACAGACAGCTGCTTGAGCACGTAGGCGATCGCTCCCATATGCTCCTCATGCCCGTGAGTGAGAAAAATCGCCTGAATGCGGTGCTGCCGTTCAATTAAGTAGGCAATGTCCGGGATGACTTTGTCAATGCCAAACATCTCATCTTCCGGGAACATCACCCCGGCATCGAGGACGAAAATGTCCTCATCCAATTCGACGACATACATGTTTTTGCCGATTTCCCCGACTCCCCCAAGGGCAAAAATGCGTATTTTCTCTACTGGCTTTATTTTGGATTTCAAGGCTGCGTCCTCCCAATTGTGATGCTAACCCGCTCAAAGTCACTTGCCTTTATTATAACGAATTGACGCCAAAAAACACAAGATGGTTCATGAACGAGCCGGCGCATTTCACCGTCTCGACAAAAAAGCCCCAACGTCCGAACCGACGCTGGGGTCATTTGCTGCACGGATATGGCCATCAAGCATCAAGCAGACGGCTGAGCTCGTTTCGCTCCTGCTCGGTGAGCGGAACGAGCGGAAGGCGCACCGAGCCGACATCCAAGCCGCGCAACTGCAGGGCGGTTTTCACCGGCACCGGGCTCGGCGCAGCGAACAGCCCTTTCATGAGCGGCAGCCATTTCCGGTGCAACGCGGCGGCGGCTTGATGGTCGCCGGCCTGGAACGCACGAATCATTTGTTGCATTTCGTTGCCGATGATGTGCGATGCAACAGAAACCACGCCGGCGCCGCCGATCGCCAACACCGGCAGCGTCAAGCTGTCATCGCCGCTATACAGCTGAAAATCGTCCGGCGTGCGTTCAATGATTTCCGCCATCGCTTCTAAATTGCCGCCGGCTTCTTTGACCGCGACAATATTCGGAATCGCGGCCAGCCGAATGACGGTCTCAGGAGCGAGGTTGACCGACGTGCGCCCCGGCACGTTGTACAACATGACCGGCAGCGGCGTGCTCTCAGCGATCGCTTTAAAATGCTGATACAGCCCTTCTTGATTCGGTTTGTTGTAATATGGCGCCACAAGCATGACAGCGTCGACGCCTGCTTCTTCCGCCCGTTTCGTCAGCTCGATCGAGGCGCGCGTATTGTTCGTTCCCGTCCCAGCAATAACCGGCACGCGGCCATTGACGACGGAAACGACATGGCGGAACAGTGCGACTTTCTCTTCCGTCGTCAACGTCGGCGATTCGCCGGTCGTGCCTGCGACAACAAGCGCATCCGTGCCGTTGTCAAGCAAATAGTTGACGAGTTCTGTCGTTTTCGCTAAATCTAAGTTTCCTTTTCGGTCAAAGGGGGTGACCATCGCAGTGACGACATTCCCGAACTGAACCACGGTTTTCACTCCTCATTTTCAAATCGGTTGATCATTCGTCCTGTTCGGCCTCGGACAGGCAAAAGGCGTCGTGCAAGGCATTGACGGCCTTTTCCATATCGTCTTGTTTGACTAATACCCAAATGGTCGTATGGCTGTCTGCCGATTGCAAAATTTGGATGCCTTGCTCCGATAGAGCGGTGACGATTTTGGCCGTTACTCCCGGCACACCGGCAATGCCGGCGCCAACGACCGACACTTTGGCGCAGCGGGGCGTCACAACCGGATCATAGCCAATGCGGCGCAAAGCGGCTATCGCTTTTTCCGTCATATCTCCGCTCACCGTATAGACGACGCCGTACGGTGAAATGTTGATAAAGTCGACGCTGATTCCTTCGTGAGCCATCGCCTGAAATACATCCGACTGCAGTTCATAATGCCCTTCTTTTGCCAACACTTTCATTTGCGTCACATTGGCGACGTACGTAATGCCCGTGACGAGACGCTCTTTCACATCGCTTCCTCTTTGACCGCGCACCGATGACGCAACGAGCGTCCCCGGCCCATCGGAATACGTTGAACGGATGCGCAGCGGCACTTTCGCCTGCATGGCGATTTCCACCGCGCGCGGATGGATCACTTTCGCCCCTTGGTACGCCATATTGCAAATTTCCGTATAGGTGACAACTTCCAACGGCCGAGCATTTTCGACAATGCGCGGGTCGGCCGTCATCACGCCATCGACATCGGTAAAAATGTCAACCCACTCGGCGTTTAGCGCCGCGCCGAGCGCCGCGGCCGATGTATCGCTCCCGCCGCGCCCGAGCGTTGTGATGTCTCCGTTTTCCGCCATGCCTTGAAAGCCGGCGACGACGACGACGTCGTATTCCCGAAGCGCTTCAAGCAACCGTTCGCAGCGCATTTCAACAATTTTGGCGTTCGTATGATCACTGGTCGTGCGAAATCCGGCTTGCGCGCCGGTAAACGCCGTCGCCTTGATGCCGTGTTCGTTCAGCAAGTTGCTGAACACGACGCTCGAAATGATTTCCCCGCACGCCATAAGCATATCTTGCTCGCGCTTCGTCACATGGTGACGGGCTCCGCCGATCAAGCCAAGAAGCGTGTCGGTCGCATACGGATCGCCTTGGCGGCCCATCGCTGATACAACGGCGACGACTTTGTACCCATCTCCAAGCGCGTTTTCAATATGGCGGCGCGCCAAGTTTCGCCCGCGTTCGTCGCGGACGGACGTGCCGCCGAACTTTTGAACAATGATTTTCATGATAACACCCCGATGCTCGTTAAATGAGCCCGAGCTTCAGCAAACTTTCGGCAATTTGCACGGAATTTGAAGCAGCCCCTTTTAGCAAGTTGTCGGCAACAATCCATAAATGAAAGGCGCGGCTGTTGTCCAAATCGCGGCGGATGCGGCCGACAAAGACGTCGTATTGGCCGACGCAGTTGGCCGGCATCGGATACAGCTGTTCGCTCGGATCGTCTTGGAGAACGACGCCCGGCGCCTCGCGCAGCACCGCTTGCAAATCGGCAGCCGTGACGCCGTCTTGCTCGATCTCGATATACACCGACTCCGAATGCCCGCTCGCCACCGGAATGCGCACGCACGTCGCCGCGACGCTCAGCTCGGGCATATGCATGATTTTTTTCGTTTCGTTGATCATTTTCATCTCTTCGAACGTAAACCCGTTATCTTGAAACTTATCGATTTGCGGAATGGCGTTAAACGCGATTGGGTAATGCTTCCGGTCCGATTTGACCGGCAAAATGGTTGCCTCGAACGGCTTATTGTCAAGCACCGCTTTCGTCTGCTCGTACAGCTCTTCAATCGCCTGCGCCCCTGCTCCCGAGACGGCCTGGTACGTGGAAACGATGACGCGGGATAAGCCGAACGCCTTCCGAATCGGCTCAAGCGCCACGACCATTTGAATCGTCGAGCAGTTCGGATTGGCGATGATGCCGTTATGCCATGTCAAATCGCTTTCGTTCACTTCCGGGACGACAAGCGGCACGTTTTCCTCCATCCGGAATGCGCTCGTGTTGTCGATGACAATCGCCCCGCGCCGAACCGCCTCCGGCGCCAATGCTTTCGACACTGCGCCGCCAGCGCTGAATAAGGCGATATCAACCCCATCAAAGCGCTCGGGCGCGGCGGCCTGCACTTCAATCTCTCTGCCGCGGAAGCGCATTTTTTTGCCAGCCGAGCGTTCTGACGATAACAACGTTAATGTTCCGACCGGGAAGTTCCGGTCTTCAAGCGTCCGCACCATTTGTTGTCCGACTGCCCCCGTGGCTCCGACGACAGCGACATGGTATTGTTTTTCAGCCATCAGCCATTCTCCTTCCACATCGTCACTCTAAAGAGATGAATTCATAGTCTTTATTTTATCACATTCCGCTGCGGACGAGAGAAAATTTTTCTGTCCGGCGTCGATTTTCCACACCCTCCGTTAGTCGTTGTAACGGAACCGTTCGATCACAACTGGCTGCAGCTGCTTTCCTTCCAAGGCGGCAAGCACAGTGTCATGCAGGAGCGTCATGCGCGCCACCATCGAGTTCGGTTTGGCGTGCGGAGCATCTTGGCCAAACGGGATGAAGTAAATGTTTTTCGCCGCCATCAGCCGCATCAAATTGACGCCGTTTAGGCCGAGGGCGTCATTCGTGGAAATACCGAGCACGACCGGGCGGTGGTTGCGCATCGTCGCCTTGGCGGCCATCAACACCGGTGAATCGGTCATGGCGTTTGCCAGCTTGCTCATCGAGTTGCCGGTCAGCGGCGCGATGACCATGCAGTCGAGCGGGATTTTCGGCCCGAGCGGTTCAGCCTTGACGATCGTGTCAATCACCTCGTTCCCGGTCAATTGCTCGAGTTTTTTCACCCACTCTTCCCCTTCGCCAAACCGGGTGTTCGTCGTCTTCACCGTATACGTGACGATTGGCAGCACCTCCGCCCCTTCATTCACGAGTTTTTCAATTTCCGGGAACACAGCGTCATACGTGCAGTGCGATCCAGTCAGGCCGAAGCCGATCCGCTTCCCCTTCAGGCTTTTTTCGCTCATTGTTTATTCTCCTCCCGTTTCTGTAAATCTTGATACAAAAGCTGCGCCAAGACGTTGGCGATAATTTGTCCGGCCGTTTTCGGCGCGACGACCCCCGGCAGCCCAGGCGCCAAGATGGCTTTCACTCCGCGCTTTTCAGCATAGCGGAAATCGGTGCCGCCCGGCTTTGACGCCAAATCGATGATCAGCGTATGGGCCGGCATTTTCGCGATGACGCTCGCCGTTACAATCAAATGGGGGACGGTGTTAACACAAACGTCGATATCGCGCACTTCTTTTTCCAAATCATTTAAATGAAACGGTTCAAGCCCCATTTCCGTAATGCGGGCCAAATGTTCCGACCGGCGCGCCCCGACTTTCACTTTTGCCCCCAAAGCGGCAAATGTCCGGGCGACGGTCATGCCGACGCGCCCCAATCCTAAAACGGCGATGCGGGAACCGTGAATCGTAAAATCGGTGTGCTGGATCACCATCATCACCGTTCCTTCAGCGGTCGGGATCGAGTTGTAAATGGCGACATCATCGCGCTCAAACAGCTGGATGTATTTGCGCCCGGTCTTTTTCATCAGTTCGTCTAAATACGAGTTGCTGATGCCGGAATAAACGGTGCACCGCTTGGCTGTTTTTTGCACCATCTCTTCCGTGAACGGAATCGGCTCGTGGGAAAACACGCTGTTGACCTTGCCATCCAATGTCGTGCCGTGAACCGGCAAAATGATCGCATCCAGGTCGGCAAAATCGACCTCCTCGATCGACATCTTCGTCGCCCCGGTAAAATGGTGGGCGAGCTGGTCAAAGCCGACAAGCGACAATTTGGCGTCCAGTTCAACAAGCTTGCGAATCACTTCAAGTTGCCGCGCATCACCGCCGATGATGGCGACATGCATTCCTGTCAGCATCATATGTCCTCGTCACCTTCTTTACTGGCAAACTGCTCCGTTTCTTTTCCCATCTTATGTTGGAAGAAAAATATAGGTGAATGCCCTTGGCGGAAAAATAGGCCATTGGCGGGCGGCATTTTTTGCCCGCCCGTTTCTTACAATAGAAGTAGGGAAGAGGGAAGGGGGAATCAGCGTGAGGCTGAGTGAATTAAGCGGCAAAGAAATCGTCGATGTGCGGCGGGCGGAGCGGCTTGGGGTGCTTGGGCAAACGGATTTGGAAATCAACGAGCAAACAGGGCAAATCGAAGCGTTGCTCATCCCGACTGGAAAATGGTTCGGGTTTCGCAAAGACGGGCAGGAAATTCGCGTGCCGTGGAAGTATATTCGCAAAATCGGCGCCGATATGGTGATGATCGACGCTCCGGAACAAGAATGACGGGCGCGCCAAACGAAAAAAGCTAACAACCTCACAACGGGTCGTTAGCTTTTTTTATGCCCGACAGGCGGCTACGATCGAAGCGGGCGCGGCAGCACGCCATCCGGGCTGATTAAGGCGAGCGCGTAATCATCGGTAAAAACGGTGCGCGCCAGCTCATTCACTTTTTCCACCGTGACGCTTTCAATTTCCTCGATAATCTCGTCAAGCGAGCGATGGCGGCCGAGAAGAAGTTCGTTTTTGCCGTTGCGGCTCATGCGGCTGTTCGTGCTTTCAAGCCCAAGCATCAAGCTTCCTTTCATCTGTTCTTTGCTGTTATGCAGCTCTTTTTCCGTAATACCGTCTTCTTTCAACTGGCGCAGCGTCCGTTGGATCGTTTCAAACAAAACGTCAAGCTGGCTGCTCCCCGTGCCGGCGTAAATGGCGAGCAAGCCGCTGTCTTGGTAGGCGGAATGGTACGAGAACACCGAATACGCCAATCCGCGCTGTTCGCGCACTTCTTGAAACAGCCGGCTGCTCATGCTGCCGCCTAAAATATTGTTGAGGATCAGAAGCGGATACGCATCCGGGTGGCCGACCGGCAGGCCGTTGAACCCGATGCATACGTGCGCCTGCTCCGTGTCTTTTTTGCGCGCGAGCTTTTGCGGCACAAACGTCGGCGTCCCTGACGGAGCGGGCTTGCGGGACGCAGTGAACGAGCCGAAATAACGTTCGACTTCAGTGATAAACCGCTCATCGACATTGCCGGCAACGGAAACGACAACGCGATCCGGAGTATAGTAGTCGGCCATATATTGGCGCAACGTGTCCCCCGTAAACGTGCGCAACGTCTCTTCCGTGCCTAAAATCGGGTAGCCGAGCGGATGACCCGCATAGCATGCCTTGCCGAGCAAATCGTGGACGATGTCATCCGGCGTGTCTTCGTACATTTTGATTTCCTCAAGCACCACGTTCCGCTCTTTTTGCAGCTCGTCCTCAACGAACGTCGAGTGGAAAAACATATCGGCAAGCATTTCCAACGCGAACGGTGCATGTTCGTCCAACACTTTGGCGTAATAGCACGTATACTCTTTCGACGTAAAGGCGTTCACTTGCCCGCCGATGCTGTCAAAGGCTTCGGCGATGTCCCGGGCCGTGCGCGTCGCCGTCCCTTTAAAAAACATATGCTCTAAAAAGTGGGAAATGCCGTTGTTTTGTTCCGTCTCATTGCGCGAACCTGTGCCGATCCATACGCCGATGGCCACCGACCTTACAGTCGGAATTTGCTCCAGCACGATTCGCACGCCGTTTTTGCACGTGTACTTGTTAATCAACTCCATGTTCCTCCTGTTTTTTGGCCAGTCTTTTCTCGTCGAATAAGGCTGTCAGGCTGCCGATGGCATAGCCTTTCCGCTTGATCGAGGCGATCAGCTCATCGAGTGCGGCCGCCGTCGGCATCGTCGGATGCATCAAAATCATGGCGCCGGGATGGATTTTTGATGTTACCCGTTTCACTATAGCAGATGGCGACGGTTTTTGCCAATCAATTGTATCAACGCTCCACATGATCGTCTTCATGCCGAGCTCGGCGGCGATGTTGACGACGTCATCACGGTAGCTGCCGCTCGGCGGGGCAAACCATTTGCATTTGACCGACGTCGCCGCTTCAATGACTTCATTCGTCTTTTCCAGTTCGCGGCGGACCGCTTCGCTGCTGAGCGTTTTCATATCCGGATGGCTGTAGGAATGGTTGCCGATTTCATGGCCGGCATCTGCTATCATTTTTGCCATCTCCGGATGGTTTTTTACCCATCGCCCTTCCAAAAAGAACGTCGCCTTCACCCCGTGTTTTTTCAACGTCTCAAGCATATCGGGGATGTATTCTTCCCCCCAGGCCACGTTGATGAGCAGCGAGACCATCGGTTTGTCGGGGTGGCCGCGATAGATCGGCGCCGGCGGCAAGTCATCCAAATGAACGCGCGGTGGCACTTGGCGGAACACGAGTTTTCGTTCATCAAACGTTCCCGTTTTCTTCATGTTTTCATAAGAGGCGTCAATATCGACAGCGAGCCCGTTGTACCCCGGCGTCGCCTTCCACACTTTATCAATGACCGCATCCTGGGCGGGAATTTCGTATTGCTTCGCCTGCTTGACAATCGTCTCGTACAGTTTGTCGCGTTCTTTCATGGCGGTCATTTCCGCCGGGCGCCAGCTCTCGATGTAGCCGCCGACCGGAGGCCACTGAACCGCCATCCAAGCGATGAGAAACATGACCGCTAGCGCCATGTATCGGGCATAGCCGTTGTTCACCCTTGTCCCCCTCCTTTTTCACTACTACAACCATATGTCTACGGGAGACAAGTTAGAACATAGCAAAAGAGCCTTAAGAAACAAATTCCTAAGGCTTCATGCGTTGGCGCTCCGGCCGTCTTCCGCGTTTTTCCCGCGGCGGCTCGGCAATGCCGTGCTGCTCGCGCAACACCGCTTTGCGCGACAAGTTGACGCGCCCTTGTTTATCGATTTCGGTCACCTTCACCAAAATTTCATCGCCGATCGACACGACGTCTTCCACTTTGCCGACCCGCTCCTCGGCCAGCTCGGAAATGTGGACGAGCCCGTCCTTGCCGTTGAACAGCTCGACGAACGCGCCGAATTTTTCGATCCGTTTCACCTTGCCCAAATACACTTTCCCCACTTCGACTTCGCGGACGATGTCTTCGATGATTTGCTTTGCTTTTTGGTTGGCCGCTTCATCGACAGAGGAGATGAAAATCGTGCCGTCTTGCTCGATATCGATTTTCACGCCGGTTTCATCGATGATTTTATTGATTTGTTTGCCACTCGGCCCAATGACCTCGCGGATTTTATCCGGATTGATGTGCATGATCAAAATTTTCGGCGCATATTTGGACAGCTCTTTGCGCGGCTCGCTGAGCGTTTGCATCATATGGTCCAAAATTTCCAAGCGCCCTTTGCGCGCCTGCATGAGCGCCTCTTCCAAAATGTCGCGCGTCAGCCCTTTAATTTTAATGTCCATTTGCAGGGCGGTGACGCCTTTTCTCGTGCCGGCGACTTTGAAGTCCATATCGCCGAGATGGTCTTCAATGCCTTGAATGTCGGTCAAAATTGTGTAATGATCGTCTTGTTTCACCAGCCCCATGGCAATGCCGGCGACCGGCGCTTTAATCGGCACCCCGGCATCCATCATCGCCAGTGTGCTCGCGCAAATGCTCGCCTGCGATGTCGATCCGTTTGACTCGAGCACTTCCGAAACGAGGCGGATCGTGTACGGAAACTCGCGCTCCGACGGCACGACCGGCTCCAACGCCCGCTCCCCAAGCGCGCCGTGTCCGATTTCGCGCCGCCCCGGCCCGCGCATCGGCCCAGTTTCGCCGACGGAAAACGGCGGGAAGTTGTAATGGTGCATGAACCGTTTCGATTCTTCCAAATCAAGCCCGTCCAAAATTTGTACATCGCCGAGCGCCCCGAGCGTACAAACGCTCAACACTTGCGTTTGGCCGCGCGTAAACAAGCCCGACCCGTGCGTGCGCGGCAAGACGCCGACCGCCGACGACAGCGGGCGGATTTCATCGACTTTGCGCCCGTCCGGACGGATTTTCTCAACTGTAATCAAACGGCGCACTTCTTCTTTCACAAGCTTGTGCAAAATTTCCTGCACTTGCTTCAGCTTCTCTTCATCCGCCTCTTCTGCTTCGTACTTGGCGATGACGCCCGCTTTTACATCCTCGATGGCAGCATCGCGCGCCAGTTTTTCCGGCACTTGCACCGCCCGCTTAATATCTGCTTCCGCAAGTTGGCGGATTTCCGCCTCCAACTCAGGATCGGGTTCATACAAGACGACTTCCATTTTTTCTTTGCCGACCTGGGCGGCAATTTCCTCTTGGAAAGCAATGAGCCGCTTGACTTCTTCGTGGCCGAACATGATCGCTTCGAGCATCACTTCTTCCGGCACTTCATCCGCGCCGGCTTCGACCATGTTGATGGCATCTTTCGTCCCAGCGACGACAAGATGCAGATCGCTTTTTTCCATCTGCTCGACCGTCGGATTGATGACAAACTGGCCATCGACGCGGCCGACGATGACACCGGCGATCGGTCCTTCAAACGGAATGTCGGAAATCGTCAACGCCGTAGACGCACCGATCAACGCCGCCACTTCCGGGGAGCAGTCTTGGTCGACGCTCATGACCATCGATACGACTTGCACTTCGTTGCGGAATCCTTCGGCAAACAACGGGCGGATCGGCCGGTCGATGAGCCGGCTCGCCAAAATCGCTTTCTCGCTCGGGCGGCCTTCCCGTTTAATAAACCCGCCCGGAATTTTCCCGACCGCGTACAGCCGCTCCTCGTAGTTGACCGTCAGCGGGAAAAAGTCCACATTTTTCGCTTCCCGCGATGCGGTGGCCGTGCTCAGCACTACCGTATCGCCGTAGCGGACGAGCGCCGCCCCGTTCGCCTGTTTTGCCAGTTCGCCGGTTTCAATGACGAGCGGGCGTCCAGCCACATCGATGGAAAACACGCGTTTCTCTTGTTCCATACAGACGAGTACTCCTCTCTATGTACAAAAATAAGGGATCTGCTGATGATTAGTATAGACGAATTGGCGCTATTGTATCATCGCCGCGCAAACGGCGCCTATAAACTAGCAAAAAAGCGGGAATGCTCCCGCTTTTTTATCGACGTAATCCAAGTTTCTTAACTATTTCACGGTAGCGCGCCACATCTTTATTGCGCAAGTAGGCCAACAGCCGGCGGCGTTTCCCGACCATTTTCAGCAGGCCGCGCCGAGAATGATGGTCTTTTTTATGGACGCGCAAATGCTCATTCAAATTGTTGATTTGCTCTGTCAAAATCGCAATTTGCACTTCCGGAGAACCGGTGTCGTTCTCATGGACTTTGAATTGTTCGATGATTTCACGTTTGCGCTCTTGCGTCAATGCCATCATGGTTCACCTCCCTAGTCTTCGATCCCCGTTTGCCGAGCGGGCGTCGGTGACTCGCCTGGCCAAGCAACGGTTCGCATACATTGATTAGAATACCTCTTTTTCCGGCAAAATGCAAGTCTTTTCGTCCAAACGCCGGAAATACTGTTTTGCTTCTTCCTTGTCGCGGGCAATTTGCGCCGCTAGCTCGGCGACGCCGGCAAACTTGCGCTCGCTCCGCAGGCGGCGGTGCCACTCAACCGTCACCGTTTCCCCGTAAATGTCGCGCGCGAACGCAAACAAATGCACTTCCACGCTCGGCAACCCTTCGCGCGCCGCATGGAACGTCGGTTTGTAGCCGATGTTCGCCACCCCTTCGTACGTCCGGCCGCCAACGGTCGCTTTGACGGCGTAAACGCCGACCGCCGGCAATAGGTAGTCGCCATTTAACGCAATGTTGGCCGTCGGGAACCCGATCGTCCGCCCGCGCTGCTCCCCGGCGACAACCGTCCCTTCGATGTCATAAAAACGGCCGAGGAGGCGGGGGAGCTGATCGACCGCCCCTTCTTCAATGAGCTTCCGCACCCTTGTCGAACTCACCTTTTCCCCGTCGACGGCCAGCTTTGGAACAACGGTTTGCCCAAAGCGGCCGCGCGCATGAAGCGGCATCGTCTCCATCGTCCCTTTTCCGAACCGGCCATAAGTGAAATCAAAACCGGCGACGACGTGCTTGACATGAAGCCCATCTAAATATTGATCGGCAAACTGCTCCGGCGGCAGGTTGGCGAACGCCGGTGTAAATTCGACGATATACAGTCGATTCACGCCAAGCGCCGCAACCAACTGCTCTTTTTTGTTAAGCGGGGTAATGAGACGAAGCTCAGGTTGTTTGCCAAGCACGACGGACGGATGAGGATGAAACGTCATCACCGCGCTTTCGTATCCGCGTTCATTCGCAATCTCGACCGCCGTCCGGATCACTTTTTGATGGCCAAGGTGAATGCCGTCAAAATAGCCGAGCGCCATCACCGTCGGGGGAAGCGTCTGGCGCTCAAAGCGATGCGGATGCGAAAGAAATATCGTTTCCATGTCCATAACCCACCTTACTTTTTTTCCGCGCTTCGCCCGGCGTCAACGAAACACTTTGAGCGGTTTCATCAAGCCCGGGCGCGCCGGATGCTTTACATACAGGGCCAGCGCCTCCCGCTCGGGCGTCACGAGCACGACCGGCCCGTCAAGCGCATGCAAAAAGGCGGGAAGCCGGAGCAGCGCCCCGTTTTTTACTTTCTCTGCTACTTTATCATTGATTTCATATTTCGGCAAATGAAAAAGCGCTTGCTCGATCGGAATGAGCAAGGCGGCGGCCGTTCCGTCGGCCGCCCGGCGCTCGACTTCTTCAAGCGTCACACAATCTTCAAGCCGAAACGGGCCGGACGCTGTGCGGATGAGATCGGACATATGAGCCGGATAGCCGAGCTGCTCGCCGACCGTCACTGCGAGCGTGCGGACATACGTGCCTTTGCTGCATGTGACGCGGAAGCGAAATGACACCGTCTCCCCGGCAAACTGCTCGCGATCATCGAGCAGCTCGAGCTCGTAAATCGTCACGCGCCGCGTCGGGCGCTCCACCTCGATGCCGGCGCGCGCATATTCATACAGCTTTTTGCCGCCGACTTTCACCGCCGAATACATGGGCGGCGTTTGCTCGATTTCCCCGATAAGGCGGCGGAAAACGGCTTCGATTTCCACCCGCGCAATCGGCCGCTCGACCGGCCGGACGGCAACGACGTCACCGTCGGCGTCTTCGGTCGTCGTCGCTGCGCCGAGCGTCACTTCCCCTTCGTACGTTTTCGTCGCTCCGGTAAGAAATTCCGCAATGCGCGTCGCTTTGCCAAGGCAAAGCGGCAGGACGCCGGACACATTTGGATCGAGCGTGCCGGTATGGCCGACTTTTTTTACCCCAAGCAGGCGGCGCACCTTTGCCACACAGTCGTGCGACGTTATTCCTTTTGGTTTGTTGAGCAGCAATACCCCGTCCATCGGCGCACCCTTTCCCTGTCTATACTCGCGCAACGGAAATGGATAGACGGTTCGTCTATCCATTGTTTGGACCATCCTCCGCCTCTTCCGGCCGGCGGCGGTCGCCGTCGGAAATTTCGCGGATCAGCCGCTCAATGCGGCTGCCGTATTCCATCGTTTCATCGATCTCAAACAAAATTTCCGGCGTTTTGCGCAGGCGAATGCGCTGCCCGATTTCCGAACGGATGAATCCTTTCGCCTTTTCCAGTGCTTTCAGCGTGTTCTCCCGCTGCTCGTCATCGCCTAAGACGCTAATGTACACTTTCGCTTGCTGCAAATCGCCGGTGACGCGCACATCGGTGACGGTGACGAAACCGATGCGCGGATCTTTCAGCTTGCGGCCGATAATGTCGCTCAACTCTTTTTTCATTTGCTCGCCAACGCGAGTTGCCCGTATGTTCATCATCCATCACCTCGGTTTACAACCACTCAAATGATGTGGACGCCCGCTCCAACTCGGGGAACGAATCGATCAAGGCCAAGGCCCGCTCGAGTTCCCGCTCAGCCGCCATTCGGCTCGACGCGATGGCGACAAGGCCGATTTTCGCCCGCTGCCATGCGTCTTGATAATCGAGTTCAGCCACAGAGACGTTGTACTTTTGCCGAATCCTTGTCAGCACCCGCTGCAGGACGGCCCGTTTGTCCTTCAGCGAGCGGGCGTTATAAATGAGACATTCGCATGCGGCAAAGCCGATCATGCCCGAGCCACTTCCTGCATGACGTACGCTTCAATAACGTCCCCTTCTTTAATGTCATTGAAGTTTTTGATCGTCAAGCCGCACTCATATCCTTGCGCCACTTCGCGCACATCGTCTTTATACCGTTTGAGCGAATCGATTTCGCCTTCGTACACGACGATGCCTTGGCGGATGAGGCGCACTTTGCTGTCGCGGGTGATTTTGCCGTCGGTGACATAGCAGCCGGCGATCGTGCCAACTTTGGACACTTTGAACGTTTGCCGCACTTCCGCTTGGCCGATGACTTTCTCTTCGTATTCCGGGTCGAGCATCCCTTTCATCGCCGCTTCAATTTCCTCAATGACGTTGTAAATGATGCGATGGAGGCGGATGTCGACTTTTTCCGATTCAGCGGCGCGCTTCGCATTCGCATCCGGGCGGACGTTAAAGCCAATGACGATAGCGTTCGATGCCGTCGCCAGTGAAATATCCGATTCGGTGATGGCGCCGACCGCCGCATGGATGATTTTCACCCGCACGCCTTCGACATCGATTTTTTGCAAGGCGGCAACCAGCGCCTCAACCGATCCTTGAACATCGGCTTTGACGATCAAGTTCAGCTCTTTCATTTCGCCTTGCTTGATTTGTTCGAACAAATCGTCGAGGCTGACGCGCGTTTTCACGCTCCGCTGCTCCTGCAGCTGCCGCTGCGCCCGCGCTTCCCCGATTTGCCGCGCCTTTTTCTCATCCTCAAACACCATGAAACGGTCGCCGGCTTGCGGCACGTCGTGCAGCCCGGTAATTTCCACCGGCATCGACGGCCCCGCTTCCTTGACGCGCCGCCCGCTGTCATTGACCATCGCCCGCACACGCCCGTACGTCGTGCCGACGACGATCGGATCGCCGACTTTGAGCGTGCCGGTTTGAACGAGCAGCGTCGCCACCGGGCCGCGCCCTTTGTCGAGCTTCGCTTCAATGACCGTTCCGACCGCGCGCCGGTTCGGATTGGCTTTTAATTCTTCCATCTCGCTGACAAGCAAAATCATTTCCAACAGATGATCGAGGCCCTCTTTCGTTTTCGCTGACAGCTTGCAGAAAATCGTATCGCCGCCCCATTCTTCCGGAACGAGGTTGTACTCCATCAACTCTTGCATGACGCGGTCCGGGTTCGCTTCCGGTTTATCCATTTTGTTAATGGCGACGATGATCGGCACGTTTGCCGCCTTGGCATGGTTGATCGCCTCGACCGTCTGCGGCATGACCCCGTCATCGGCCGCGACGACAAGGATGACGATATCGGTCACTTGCGCGCCGCGCGCCCGCATCGTCGTAAACGCTTCATGGCCTGGTGTATCGAGGAACGTAATTTTTTTGTCATTGACGGTGACTTGGTAAGCGCCGATGTGCTGCGTAATGCCGCCCGCTTCTTGCTCGGTCACTTTCGAATGGCGGATCGCATCAAGAAGCGTCGTTTTCCCATGGTCGACGTGCCCCATGATCGTGACAACCGGCGGCCGTTCAACCAGGTCTTCCGGAGCATCGGCAATTTCAATCGCTTCAAAGTTCGTTTCGTCAATGGTCACCTTTTCTTCCACTTCAACGCCGTAGTCGGAGCAGATGAGCTCGATCGCATCTTTGTCCAAGTCTTGGTTGATCGTCGCCATCACGCCAAGCATAAACAGCTTTTTAATAATTTCCGACGGCTCGCGGCCCAATTTTTTCGCCAGCTCGGCCACGGTGAGCGAACCCTCGAACGTAATTTTCTTCGGCAGCTCTTTTTCTTTTTTCGCCGGCTGCGGCACCTGCTTCGCGGCCGGGGCCGCTTGTTTTTTCCCTTTCGCCGGCCCTTTTCCTTTCTTCTTCGCCGCTTGGAACGCTTTCTTTTCTTGCTGCTGCGCCTCCGTTCGTTTTGTTTCTTTCCCTTTCGCCGCCCCTTTTTTCTTGGCCGGCTTGGCCGCTTCTTTTGCATCGTCAAAAATTTCCTCATCCGAGAAATCGGCCGTCTTCGCCGGCATCGGCCGCTTCGGCTTGTCGGTTTTCTTTTCCGCTTTCTTTTCATTTTTGGTTTCGGTTTTCTTTTCGGCCTTTGGGCGGTATTGATGGTCAAGCTTTTCGACGACATCGGCCTCGAGCATGGCCATATGATTGTTTACTTCAATGTTCATTTCTTTCAATTTATGAATAACGTCCTTGCTTGGCACGTTCTGTTTTTTCGCATATTCGTACACACGCATTTTTGACATACAGTCACCCCCATAAAGATCGGTCGAGCATCGTTTGCAATTGGCGCGCGAACCCTTCGTCGGTGACGGCGACGACGACGCGGGCGTCTTTGCCGATCGCGCCGCCCAGCACATACCGGTCCGGCACTTTGCAAAGCGGGACGCCATAAAACGCACATTTATCCGTCACTTTTTTTTCCGTGTTGGCCGACGCATCTTCCGAAAGCAACACGAGCCGCGCCCTGCCCCGTTGCACTTCCTTGACGACAAGTCCCTCTCCGGAAACGACTTTTCCGGCCCGCTGCGCCAACCCTAACAGCGATGCCCAGCGGTTCTGTTTCATTGTCCTGCCTGTTTCTCCTTTTTCGCCAAAGCAAGCAGCTCGTCATAGAGCGAGTCGGCGATGTCGGCTTTTAAATGGCGGGCCAAAATATTTTTCTTTTTCGCCTGTAAAATGCAATCCGGGTCAAGGGTAATATACGCGCCCCGCCCCGCTTTTTTGCCGGTCGGGTCGATCGACACCTCTCCTTCTTTGGAGCGGACGATGCGCACCATTTCCCGCTTTGGCTTCATCTCTCCAGTGACGACGCATTTGCGCAACGGAATTTTCTTTTGCGCTGCCATTTCTATTCCCCCTCACTCGATTTCCGCCGATGCATCGAATGATTGGACGTTCTCATCACTATTTTCATTATCGGCCGCCGCGCCGTTGAAATCAAGCGAAGTGGATGGCGCATACGGATCAATGCCCATGTCCCGCGCCTCGGACTCGCTTTTAATATCGATTTTCCAGCCGGTCAATTTTGCCGCCAGACGGGCATTTTGCCCGCGTTTGCCGATGGCGAGCGACAGCTGGTAGTCCGGAACGATGACGGTCGTCGCCCTTTGCTCTTCATTGACGATGACGCGCAGCACTTTCGCTGGGCTTAACGCATTGGCGACAAACTCCACCGGGTCGGTCGACCAGCGGACGATATCAATTTTTTCCCCGTTCAGCTCGTCGACGATCGCCTGGACGCGCTGCCCTTTTGGCCCGACGCAGGCGCCAACCGGATCGACTTCCGGATTGTCGGAATGGACGGAAATTTTGGAACGATCGCCGGCTTCGCGGGCGATCGACTTGATTTCAACCGTCCCGTCGTAAATTTCCGGCACCTCAAGCTCAAACAGCCGCTTCAGCAAGCCCGGATGAGTGCGGGAGACGAAAATTTGCGGCCCTTTTGTCGTCTTTTCCACTTTCGTAATGTACACTTTCAGCCGATCGTGCGGTTTGTACGTTTCATTCGGCATTTGTTCGTTCGCCGGCAAAAGCGCCTCCGCCTTGCCGAGGCTGACATAGACAAAACGCGGGTCAATGCGCTGGACGATGCCGGTCATAATGTCCTCTTCGCGGTCGACAAATTCGGCGTAGATGATGCTCCGCTCCGCTTCGCGCACGCGCTGGGTCACGACTTGTTTCGCTGTTTGCGCAGCGATGCGCCCGAAATCGCGCGGCGTCACTTCCAATTCGACGACATCGCCGATTTGATAGTTCGGATTGATCCGCTGCGCCTCCTCAAGCGAAATTTCAAGACGCGGATCGGTCACCTCTTCGACGACGTCTTTGCGGGCGAGCACGCGGATCGTCCCTGTTTCCATATTTAAATCGACGCGCACGTTTTGCGCTTGGCCGAAATTGCGCTTGTACGCGGAAACGAGCGCCGCTTCAATGGCTTCCATAATCACTTCTTTGCTGATGCCTTTTTCCCGCATCAGATCGGCTAACGCCTCAAGCAACTGCGTGTTCATGAAACGAAAATCCCCCTTTTATCATTAAGAGAAAATGACGGCTAATCTAGCGCTCGCCACTTTTTCATACGGAATGGCGACCGTTTTTTGCCGCCCGCGGTCTTTGACCGACAGCGTCACGGTCGTCCCGTCAAAAGCGGTCAATTCCCCTTCAAACTGCTTTTCTCCTGCAATCGGCTCGTATGTTTTGATATATACATTTTTCCCAATTGCTCTTACAAAATCTTTTTCATTTTTTAACGGCCGCTCCGCTCCCGGCGATGACACTTCTAAAAAATAGTTGTGCGGAATCGGGTCGACCTCGTCGAGCTTTTCGCTTAGTCTTTCACTGACGACGCCGCACTGTTCAATGTCCACGCCGGTGTCTGAATCAATAAAGACGCGCAAAAACCAGTTTTTTCCTTCTTTCACATACTCGATGTCCACCAGCTCGAGCCCCATTTCGTCCAAAATCGGCGCGACAAGCTGTTCAACCGTTTCTGTCACTTTTTTGCTCATCGTGTTCCTCCTTACTGGGCAAGGCTGCATGCTGCATAATGAGAAAATCCCCTGCACAAGGCGGGGAATGAACGAAAGACGGAAAGACCGATGCTCATTCAAGACGAAAGAGTGGGTTTCCCCACTCTTTGCTTGCCATTATCTTTGCCAATTCCACTAAAACTATAACACATTGGGAAATATATTGCAACGAAAAACCGTCCGTCAGAACAAGGACAGCTGGTTATGATCCGGAAGCGAGTCGAGGCAGCCGCGGCTTTCGAGATACTCAAGCAGCGTTTTCGACACTTTGCCGCGCTGCTGCAAATCTTCTTTTGACAAAAACTCCCCTTCTTCGCGGGCGCGCACAATGTTTTGCGCCACGTTCGTCCCGAGCCCCGGGATGGCGTTAAACGGCGGAATAAGCGAGTTGCCGTCAATGACAAATTCGGTCGCCTGCGAGCGGTACAAGTCGATATTTTTAAAGGAAAAGCCGCGCTCGCACATTTCTAGCGCCACTTCCAGCACCGTGAGCAAGCTTTTCTCTTTCGCCGTCGCCTGAATGCCTTTGGCGTTGATTTCCTCAATCCGCTTGCGAATGGCGGCTGATCCTTTGATCATGGCATCAAGGTCAAAGTCCTCCGCCCGCACCGTAAAGTACGACGCGTAATACAAAAGCGGATGGTGCACCTTAAAGTAGGCGATGCGCACCGCCATCAACACGTAGGCCGCCGCGTGCGCTTTCGGGAACATGTATTTGATTTTTTTGCACGAGTCGATGTACCATTCCGGCACGTTATGCTTGCGCATCTCCGCCTCAAATTCCGGCGTCAATCCTTTCCCTTTGCGCACCGATTCCATAATTTTAAACGCCAGCGACGGCTCAAGCCCGCGGTAAATGAGATAGACCATAATGTCGTCGCGGCAGCCGATCACCTCAGAAAGCGTGCACGTGCCATTTTGAATGAGTTCTTGCGCGTTGCCAAGCCATACATCGGTGCCGTGCGACAAACCGGAAATTTGTACGAGCTCGGAAAATGTTTTCGGCTTCGTTTCTTCGAGCATTTGCCGGACAAAGCGCGTGCCGAATTCCGGGATGCCGATCGTGCCGACGTTGCACATAATTTGCTCCGGCGTAACGCCAAGCGGCTCGGTGCTGCTGAAAATGCCCATCACGTCCGGGTCGTCGGTCGGGATCGTTTTCGGATCGATGCCGCTTAAATCTTGCAGCATGCGGATGACCGTCGGATCGTCGTGTCCGAGAATATCGAGCTTCAATAAATTGTCATGAATCGAGTGGAAGTCAAAATGGGTCGTCCGCCATTCCGATGACGTATCATCGGCTGGATATTGGATCGGCGTAAAGTCGTAAATTTCCATATAATCGGGAACGACGATAATGCCTCCAGGGTGCTGCCCAGTCGTCCGCTTCACTCCGGTGCAGCCGGCCGCCAGCCGGTCGATTTCCGCGCCGCGCAGCTCTAAGTTATGGTCGCTCGCATAGCCTTTCACAAACCCGTACGCCGTTTTGTCGGCGACCGTGCCGATCGTTCCGGCGCGGTAGACGTTGTCTTCGCCAAACAGCACTTTCGTATAGTTGTGGGCGCGCGGCTGGTACTCGCCGGAGAAGTTCAAATCGATATCCGGCACTTTGTCGCCTTTAAAGCCGAGGAACGTCTCAAACGGGATGTCATGCCCGTCTTTTTTGTATTTCGTCCCGCATTGCGGGCAGTTTTGATCCGGCAAGTCAAAGCCCGACCCGACCGAACCGTCATTAAAAAACTCGGAATGTTTGCAGTTCGGGCAGACGTAATGCGGCGGCAGCGGGTTCACCTCGGTAATTTCCGTCATCGTCGCGACAAACGATGAGCCGACCGAGCCGCGCGACCCGACAAGGTAGCCGTCATCGAGCGACTTTTTGACGAGCTTATGCGAAATTAAGTAAATGACGGCAAATCCGTGGCCGATAATGCTCTTCAGCTCTTTTTCAAGCCGCTCCTCAACGAGTTTCGGCAGCGGGTCTCCGTAAATTTCTTTCGCCCGCCGGTAGCTCATTTCCTTGATTTCCTCGTCCGCCCCTTCGATGCGCGGCGTGTACAGCTCATCCTTGATCGGCTTCACTTCACCGATTAACGAAGCGATTTTTTGTGTGTTGTCGACGACGATTTCTTTCGCTTTTTCCGGCCCTAAAAACGAGAAGCAATCCAGCATTTCGTTCGTCGTGCGGAAATACACATCCGGCAGCTCATGCCGGTTGAGCGGGTTCGCCCCGCCTTGCGAATGGATTAAAATTTTCCGGTAAATTTTGTCCTCCGGATTTAAATAATGGACGTTGCCGGTGGCGACGACCGGAATGTTGAGCTTTTCGCCAAGGGCGACGATGCTGCGGATGATGTTTTGGATCATCTCTTCATCCTTGACGTAATCCATTTCAATGAGCGGCTTGTACACCTCGGGCGGATGCACCTCAAGAAAATCGTAAAAGCGGGCGATGTCTTCGACTTCCTCCGGCGCCTTTTGGATCAAGTTGTCAAACAGCTCGCCTTTGTCGCAGCCCGAGCCAACGAGCAGCCCTTCACGATGCTTGACCAGCACGGAGCGCGGGATGCGCGGCACGCGGTGAAAATAATCGATGTGCGACAGCGAGACGAGCTTGAACAAGTTTTTCAGCCCGATGTCGTTTTGCGCCAACAGCGTCGCATGGAACGGGCGCGCCAGGCGGTACGACGCATCGCTGTGCGTGCGGCTGTTTAATTCGTCATGAAACAGTATGCTGCGCTCTTCCGCTTCCTTCAATAGCCGCATAAGCAAATGCCCGGTTGCCTCCGCGTCGTAGATGGCGCGGTGGTGCTGGGTCAGTTCAATGTCGAACTTTTTGCAAAGCGTGTTCAGCCGGTGGTTTTTCAAATCCGGATACAAAAAGCGGGCGAGTTCAAGCGTGTCAATGACCGGATTGGTGAGCTTGCCGCGTCCCATGCGGGCGAGGCCTGCGTTTAAAAACCCGATGTCAAAGCTGGCGTTATGGGCCACAAGCGTCGCATCGCCAATCCAGTCAACAAAACGGGCCAGCACCTCATCCGGCTGCGGAGCGTCTTTCACCATTTCGTCCGTGATTCCGGTCAATTCCATCGTCGTCACGGACAGCGGATGTCCCGGATTGGCAAAGGACATAAACCGGTCGATGATCTCGCCGTCTTTGATTTTGACGGCCGCCAGCTCAATGATCGTATTGTACACAGCCGACAGCCCGGTCGTTTCAACGTCAAAGACGACGTATGTCTCCTCCGAAAGACGGCGGTGCGTTTCATTGTAGGCGATCGGCACGCCATCGTCGACGATGTACGCCTCAAGGCCGTAAATGACCTTCATGCCGTGTTTTTTCGCCGCGCTGTAGGCCTCCGGAAACGACTGAACAACGGCATGGTCGGTGACGGCGATCGCCGGATGACCCCATTTTTTCGCTTGTTCGATGAGTTTTGTCACCGAGGTAACCGCGTCCATTTGGCTCATCGGGGTATGCAAATGGAGCTCGACCCTCTTTTCCCCTTCGGGCGCTGTATCTTGCCGTTCGTTTGCAGCGATTTCGTTCAAATCGTTGGCGATGATGACCAAATCGCGGACGAATGTGTCGTTTTGCACGCTGCCGCGCACTTTCACCCACATGCCTTTTTTGACGCCGCTCATGAGCTCGGCGTCCTCTTTGTCGCGCGAGAACATTTTGACTAAAATCGAGTTCGTGTAATCGGTGATTTTCATGGTCAACAGCGTGCGGCCGCTTTTGAGCTCGCTCACCTCAGCGTCAAACACATACCCTTGCACCACAACGCGCCGCTCTTCCTCAACGATCGTCTCAAGCGGACGCACTGGCTCCTCGTCGCGGATCGGGTAGCCGATGACGAGCGGTCCGGATGGAGAAGCGGCTGCTGCCTTTTCCTCTTCTTTTGCCATATCGGTCAGCACCGCCAACGCCCGCTCTTCATCTTCTTGCTGCTTTTGCGCCAAAAACTGCTCCATTTCCTGCTCAGCCGGTTGCACGTCGACTTCCAGCTGAAGCGGCGGAAAACCGAACGACGCGTAAATCGCGGCGATTTTTTGCGCAAACCGCCGTTTGACGGCCAGCGCCTCCGCCTCGTGGCGGGCGGTGATAACGAGCTTGTTCCCTTTCACCGCCGGCGTCTGCCGGCTCAGCAAATCGACAAGCAGCGAGACGCCTTCTTGCAGCTCGGCGAGGCAAAGCGGCCAGTACGCCCGCACATCGTCTTCCGTTACGCGCGGCGATTCGACATCAATCGTATACCGGATGGCAGCGATATGGCGGAAAGCAGCCGCCAAGCGGTCCGTAAACGATTTGTACACCTCGGCCGGCAGCACGTTGGCGAACTGAAAATAGAAATGCCAGCTTTTTTCTTCTTTATCAATCACGACTTTGTGAATGAACGCATCACGGAAATACGGCATCCATTCATCCGACGTCATCTTCAGTTGCTCAAGCAAAACGAAAAACCGCTCTTTTTGTTCTTTCGTGGCCATGATTTCCCCTCTCAACGAAATCGTTTCTCTTTCTAATCATACCATACAAACGCCAAAAAGCGCCGACGGAAAAGAAACTCGTTCTTTTTCGCCGGCGCCGTTCGTTCACCCTTGCAAGAGGCGGCGCACCGTATCGGTCAATTCGCCCACCGGCACGTCAAACGTCTCACCTGTTTTTCGCACTTTCACTTCGACGATGCCTTCGCCCGCCCGCTTGCCGACGGTGACGCGAACCGGAATGCCGATCAAATCGCTGTCGGCAAACTTGACTCCGGCCCGCTCCGGGCGGTCATCATATAACACTTCAAATCCTGCCTGTCCCAATTTTTCGTACCATTCCTCCGCCAACGCTCGCTGCTCGTCGCTTTTCGCGTTCGCTGTCAGCAAATGGATATGAAACGGCGCCACCGAAGCCGGCCAGACGAGCCCATTTTCATCGGCAAACTGCTCGGCAATCGCCGCCACCAGCCTGGAGACGCCGATGCCGTAGCAGCCCATGATCATCGTCTTCGTTTGGCCGTTTTCATCCAAGTACACGGCGTTCATTGCCTCGCTGTATTTCGTGCCAAGCTTGAACACGTGCCCGACTTCAATGCCGCGAGCGAAGCGGATCGTCCCTTTGCCGTCCGGAGACGGGTCGCCCTCTTGGACAAAGCGCAAGTCGGCGTATTGACTGACGGCAAAATCGCGGTCCGGGTTGACGCCGATGTAATGGTAGCCTTCCTCATTCGCGCCGCAAACACCGTTGACGATGGCAGCAACAGCATGGTCCGCGATCACCATGACCGCTTCGCTGACACCGATCGGACCGAGCGAGCCGACCGGCGCCCCCATCACCCGTTCTGTTTCTTCCGGCGTCGCCAGCTCCACGACGGTGGCGTCGAGCACATTTTTCACTTTCACCTCGTTCGCCTCGTGGTCGCCGCGGACAAGAACAAGCACGTACCGGCCATCGACATTGAACAAAAGCGACTTGATGCAGCGCTCCGGCGAAACTTGTAAGTAGGAAGCGACTTCATCAATCGTTTTTTGCCCCGGCGTCGCCACTTTTTTCAATTCGGCCGGCGGCTCGCTGCTTTTCTCGTACGTGGTCACAACCGGCGCCATTTCAATGTTGGCGGCATAGTCGGACGCGTCGGAATAGGCGATCGTATCTTCGCCAATGTCCGAGAGCACCATGAACTCGTGCGTATCTTTGCCGCCGATCGCCCCCGAATCCGCGATGACGGCGCGGAAGTTTAAGCCGCAGCGGCGGAAAATGTTCGAATAGGCGTTATACATGTCGTTGTACGTTTCATCCAAACTTTCTTTTGACGTATGGAACGAATAGGCGTCTTTCATCATGAATTCACGGCCGCGCAGCAGTCCGAAGCGCGGGCGCTTTTCATCGCGGAATTTCGTTTGGATTTGGTACAACACAAGCGGCAGCCGCTTGTACGTTTTCACTTCATCGCGGACGATCGCCGTGATCATTTCCTCATGCGTCGGTCCAAGGGCGAAATCGCGCTCGTGCCGGTCTTTTAAGCGCATCAACTCCGGTCCGTACGAATACCAACGGCCGGACTGCTGCCAAAGCTCGGCCGGCTGCAGCGCCGGCATCAGCAGTTCCATGCCGCCGATGCGGTTCATCTCCTCACGGATGATCGCTTCAATCTTTTGCAGCACGCGTTGCCCGAGCGGCAAAAACGTGTAGACTCCGCTCGCGCTCTGGCGGATGAAGCCGGCCCGCAGCAGCAGCTGATGGCTTTTCACTTCCGCGTCCGCCGGCACTTCGCGCAATGTCGGAATAAACGCTTGACTTTGTCTCATTCACAGCCACCTCATTCTCTCTCTTTATAGGAAAAATTTTTGAATGTCGTTCCATGTGACGACAAGCATCAGCAACATAAGCAAGGCGAAACCGATAAAATGGACCATTCCTTCTTTTTGCCGGTCGACCGGCTTGCCGCGCACGGCTTCAATGGCGAAAAAGAGGAGCCGCCCGCCGTCTAGCGCCGGCAATGGCAACAAGTTGACAATCCCGAGGTTGATGCTTAAAATCGCGCTCCATTTCATCAAGTAGTAGATCCCGGACTCCGCCACCTTGCCAGTCGATACAGCGATGCCGACCGGGCCTGACAGCATGTCAAGCTGAAACTGGCCGGTGATCAATTGAACGAGCCCTGTTGCAATTTCCCTCGTCCAGTAATACGTCTCGACCAGCCCTTGCTTTACGGAGCCGAACACCGATTTTTCCATCGGCTGATAGACGCCGATTAAGCCGATCGTCTCCCCTTGAATCGTTTTCGCTTCCGGGGTGACGGTCACGCTCATGTCTTTCCCGTTCCGCTCAATTTGAAACTCCAGCGGCTCCTCTGGATGAGCGCGAATCGTGTTGACGATTTCCGTCCACGTTTCCATCCTTTCGCCGTTGATGGCGATGACCTCATCCCCTTGCTTCAACCCCGCCGCGCGCGCCGCTCCATCCGGCGTCAGCTCGCCGATGACCGGCTTGTCGACCGGGTAGCCTTGCAAAAGGCCGATGATGATAAAGACGAGGACGGCCAATAGAAAGTTGGCGAGCGGGCCGGCCAAAATCGTCATCGTCCGCTGCCCGAGCGTTTTTGCCGCAAATTGGCGGTGGTACGGGGCGATTTGAATTTCTTGGCGGTCGACGACAAAAAACGCCGGTTCTTTCACCGCAAACCGCTCCAGCCGCTCGCCGTCGGCATAGCCGGTGACATACATGCCATGCTCCAAATCAGCGTCTTCCACCTCAACGACCCGAATGTTCGGATAATCGTCCTTATGGTTGAGGACGATTTTTTCCACCCGTCCTTCACTGTCAAGCAAAAGACCGACGACTTGCCCGCGCTTCAGCTCGATCGTTTCCGGGTCTTCGCCGGCCATGCGGACGAAACCGCCAAGCGGCAAAAGCCGGATCGTATACACCGTTTCACTTTTCTTAAACGAAAACACTTTCGGTCCGAACCCGATGGCAAACTCGCGGCACAAAATGCCGGCCCGTTTGGCCAGCAGCAAATGCCCGAGCTCGTGAAAAAAGACGAGAGCGCCGAAGACAACAATAAACGAAATAATCGATTCCAACGTTTCAACCACCTTTATGCTAATAGTGAGCGGACATAAGCGCGCACATCCGCGTCAATTTCGCGAATCTCTTCAAGCTGCGGATCGTCCACCGGCTGATGGCGCTCAAGAGCGCGCTCGATCCACTCCTCGATGGCCAAAAACGGAATGCGTCCGGCTAAAAACGCCGCCACCGCTTCCTCATTGGCGGCATTCAACACCGTCGGCAGCGAGCCGCCGCGTTTTCCAGCTTCATAGGCAAAGCGGAGGCAGCGGTAACGGTCAAAATCGACCGGGGCGAAATGGAGCGCCCCAAGCGCAGCCAAATCGAGCGGCTTGGCCGCCGCAAGCGGCAGCCGCTCCGGATAGGCGAGCGCGTATTGAATCGGGATGCGCATATCCGGCGTGCCCAACTGGGCTAAGATGCTCGTGTCGCGAAACTCGACGAGCGAATGGATGACGCTTTCTCGGTGCAGCACGACCTCGATCCGCTCATACGGCAGCCCAAACAGCCAATGCGCTTCAATGACTTCAAACCCTTTGTTCATCATTGTGGCGGAATCAATCGTAATTTTCGCCCCCATCGACCAATTCGGATGGCGAAGCGCTTCTTCGACCGTCACATGAGCGAGCTCTTCGCGCGTCCGATCGCGAAAGCTCCCGCCCGACGCGGTCAGAATCAGCTTCTCCACGTGTTCACGCTTTTCCCCTTGCAAGCATTGAAAAATGGCGGAATGCTCGCTGTCAACCGGCAACAGCGGCACACCGCGCCGCTTGGCTGCCGCCGTGACAAGATGCCCGGCAACGACAAGCGTCTCTTTATTGGCGAGAGCGATCGTCTTCCCGGCTTCAATCGCTTTTAATGTCGGCACGAGGCCGACGCTGCCGACGACGGCGGTGACAACGACGTCCGCCTGCGGGCAAATAGCCGCCTCCACCAACCCTTCCTCTCCGTACACGACTGCAGTCCGCCCGCTGTACTCGCAGCGAAGCACTTCGTAAGCGTCTCGGTCGGTGACAGCGACAAGAACAGGGGAAAACTCAGCAATCAGCTTTCTTGCCGCTTCCACATTTTTCCCAACCGATGCCGCCGCCAGACGAAACTTGTCCGGATGAGCGCGCATGACATCGAGCGTTTGCTGGCCGATCGATCCGCTCGCCCCTAATATACTAATATATTTCAACATTTTCACTCCTCATCCGCTTATCGTACTGCTTCGATGAATATGTATAAGAGCGGCAGCACAAACAGCAGACTGTCAAACCGGTCCAAAATGCCGCCATGCCCCGGCAAAATCGCCCCCGAATCCTTCACGCCGTAATGGCGTTTGAAAGCGGACTCGACCAAGTCGCCAAGCTGGCCGAACATCGAAAGCAAAAGCGCAATCCCCACAGCTACCCCAAGGCTGCCGAACGGGCCGACTGCCCATTCGTAAACGGCCGCGATGACAACAGCGCAGACGACGCCGCCAATGGCGCCTTCGACTGTCTTATTCGGGCTGATTTCCGGCCATAGCTTGCGCCGGCCGAACGCGCGGCCGAGAAAATACGCTCCGATGTCGGTCGCCCAAATGACAAACAGCGCGTAGACGAAGTACGCCAAGCCGGCCAAGCGGATCGCGGCGAAGCAGAAAAACCCGACGCCAACATACAAAACCGCCAGCACGACAAATGCTGCCTCATCAAACGTCAGCGCATTTTTTGTCACGACGGTGCCGACAAGCAGCAAAAAAGCGAGCGCGGCCAGCACACCGAACTTTGTCGTCCCGGACGCCAGCCATTCTTGGCCGTAAAGAGCGGGAACAAGCAGGAGCCAAAGGGCGGCAAACCCGGCGGCCCCAGCGAAAGACAACGGGGACATCCCTTTCATCCGCAGCAGCTCAAACAGTCCGACCGTGGCCAATATATATGTTACTATTATAAACGGAAATCCGCCAAAAATAACAATCGGCAAAAAGAGCGCCGCCGCTATGACTCCGGTGATGATTCGCTGCTTCATCGCGCTGACACTCCTCCAAACCGGCGGTCGCGGCGCTGGTAGGCAGCGATCGCCTCTAGAAAATGTTGCTCCGTAAAATCCGGCCATAAAACGTCTGTAAACCAAAGTTCCGTATACGCCAATTGCCAAAGCATGAAATTGCTCAGGCGGATCTCTCCGCTTGTGCGAATGAGCAAGTCCGGATCTTTCAGGCCGTTCGTCATCAAGTATGAGGAAATGAGCGGCTCCGTAATATCGTCCGGCGCGAGCACCCCGCGCTCGACATCCTCAGCGATCCGCTTTACAGCGGCGGCAATCTCCGCCCGGCTTCCGTAATTGAGCGCAAAGTTTAAAATTAAGCCGGTGTTGCCGCTCGTTTCGTGAATCGCTTGCTCAACCGCCCGGCGCGTATGATCGGGCAGCCCGTCCATATGGCCGATCACCTGAACTTTCACGTTTTCAGCGACGAGCTCGGGAAGAAACGTCGTCAAAAACTGTTCCGGCAGCTTCATTAAATAGTCGACTTCCGTTTTCGGCCGTTTCCAGTTTTCCGTCGAAAACGCGTAAAGCGATAAAATTCCGATCCCAAGCTCATTGGCAAAACGGGTGATTTTGCGCACGACTTGCATGCCTTCGTAATGGCCGGCCACCCTCGGCAGCGCCCGTTTTTTTGCCCATCTCCCGTTCCCATCCATAATGATGGCAACATGGTTCGGAATCGGATGGCCAAGCACATCCTCTTTTGTCAGCGGGGCATCTTCCCGCTTCGCTTTTCGGATTTTATTAAACATACGAGTCCTCCGCCAACATGTTTTGCCTTTCCATTATAGCAAAAAAACCCTCCATCAACATAGAGGGTTTGCATCGTTTTGCCTATACTTCCATAACTTCTTTCTCTTTCTCTTTTGTGATGGCGTCGATTTTGGCGATATGGTCATCGGTCAGTTTTTGCACATCATCAGTGTAGCTGCGAAGTTCGTCTTCCGTAATTTCGCCGTTTTTCTCGAGCTTTTTCAGCTCGTCGTTCGCGTCGCGGCGGATGTTGCGAACCGCGACTTTCGCATCTTCTGAATATTTTTTGACAAGCTTGGCCAGCTCGCGGCGCCGCTCTTCCGTCAACGGCGGAATGACAAGGCGGATGACCGATCCGTCGTTTGATGGCGTCAACCCTAAATCCGATGCTAAAATCGCTTTTTCCATCTCTTTGATGACCGATTTGTCGTACGGCTGGATGACGAGCAGGCGCGCTTCCGGCACGCTGATCGAAGCAAGCTGGTTGATCGGCGTTTGGACGCCGTAATAATCAACCGTCACTTTTTCGAGCAGCCCGGCGTTCGCCCGTCCGGCGCGAATGCTTGCCAGCTCGCGGGTGAATGCTTGCACGGCCTTATCCATTTTTTCTTTCGCCTGTTGAATCACTTGCTTTGCCATCGTTATTTCCCCCTTACGATCGTTCCGATGTTTTCGCCTAAGACAGCGCGTTTAATGTTGCCTTCTTCCATGATTGAAAAGACGATAAGCGGAATGTTGTTGTCCATGCAAAGCGATGAAGCAGTCGAATCCATGACGCCAAGCCCTTGCTTGATGACGTCCAAGTACGACAGCTCGTCGTACTTAACAGCGTTGGCGTCAACGTTCGGATCGGCGCTGTAGACGCCGTCGACGTTGTTTTTCGCCATTAAAATGACGTCCGCTTCAATTTCCGCCGCCCGCAAGGCCGCCGTCGTATCGGTCGAAAAATACGGGTTGCCTGTGCCGGCGGCGAAAATGACAACTCGTTTTTTCTCAAGATGGCGGATCGCCCGCCGGCGGATGTACGGCTCGGCGACTTGCCGCATTTCAATCGACGTCTGCACCCGCGTCTCGACGCCGAGCTGCTCGAGGCTGTCCTGCAGGGCAAGCGAGTTCATCACCGTCGCCAACATCCCCATATAATCGGCTGTCGCCCGGTCCATCCCCATTTCGCTTCCCGTTTTTCCGCGCCAAATGTTGCCGCCGCCGACCACGATGGCGATTTCCACGCCAAGCTCAGCCACTTCTTTCACTTGTCTGGCGATCGACTGGATCACCGCCGGCTGAATGCCAAACCCTTGCTTTCCGGCGAGCGCTTCCCCGCTTAATTTTAATACGACACGTCGATATTTTGGCTGTTCCATGTCCGACCTCCATGATGCAAATCGCTTTGAAAAACAGGGAACACGCGCGTGTTCCCTGTTGCGGTCCGTCACTGCTTTCTGACTTGGCTCATGACTTCTTCAGCGAAATTGTCTTGGCGTTTTTCGAGCCCTTCACCGACTTCATAGCGGATGAACTGTTTAACGGTCGCCCCGTTCGATTCCACATATTGGCGCACTGTGACATCTGGATTTTTGACGAACGCTTGCTCAAGCAGGCAAACGTCTTCGTAAAACTTTTTCAAACGGCCCTCAACCATTTTCTCGACAATATTTTCCGGCTTGCCTTCGTTTAACGCCTGCTGTTTCAATACTTCGCGTTCGCGATTAAGTTCTTCCTCCGGCACATCCTCGCGCGAAACATATTTCGGATGGAGCGCGGCGATATGCATGGCCACGTCTTTGGCGACCTCTTCGCTGGCGTTGCCGGCTAATAACGTTAATACGCTGATGCGCCCGCCCATGTGCAAGTACGCGCCAAACGTTTCACCGTCCGCTTTGTTGACGACGGCAAAGCGGCGGAGCGTAATTTTTTCGCCGATTTTGGCGATCGCTTCGTTGATGTAGTCTTGGACGGTCGCGCCGTTGTCCATCGTTTGCCCGAGCGCCTCGTCAAGCGAAGCCGGCTTTTGTTTCAGCAAGTGGGCGGCCAGCTCTTTGACGAGCGTTTGGAACGACTCGTTTTTGGCGACGAAGTCCGTTTCCGAGTTCACTTCCAAAATGACGGCTGTGTTGCCTTCAGCAGCGACGTACGTCATTCCTTCCGCCGCGATGCGGTCCGCTTTTTTCGCCGCTTTGGCGATCCCTTTTTCACGCAGCCAGTCGATCGCCTTTTCCATGTCGCCGTTTGTTTCGGTGAGCGCTTTTTTGCAGTCCATCATGCCTGCGCCCGTTTTTTCGCGCAGCTCTTTGACCATTTGTGCTGTAATTGCCATGAATAAATCCTCCTTCTTTTGATCGCATATATGTATCGATGCCGGCAACGGATGCCCATTTTGCCCTTATTCGTTAGTATAGCCAAAAGTTGCTGACTTTTGTCTAAAAAAAGGTGATAAAAGGCTTTCCCCTCTTATCACCTTTCCTCCACCTTGCCTTACTCTGCTGCCACAGCGGCTTCTTCGCCTTGTTTCGCCTCAAGCACCGCATCGGCGATTTTCGACGTCAACAGTTTGACGGCGCGGATGGCGTCGTCGTTCGCCGGAATGACGTAGTCGATCTCATCCGGATCGCAGTTCGTGTCGACAATGCCGATGATCGGGATGTTCAACTTGCGCGCTTCCGCCACTGCAATCCGTTCTTTGCGCGGGTCGATGACAAACAGCGCATCCGGCAGTTCTTTCATGTCTTTAATGCCGCCTAAAAATTTCTCAAGCCGCTCTTTTTCTTTTTTCAAACCGATGACTTCTTTTTTCGGAAGAACGTCAAATACGCCATCTTCTTCCATTTTTTCAATTTCGCGCAACCGCTTGATCCGCTTTTGGATCGTTGCAAAGTTTGTCAGCGTGCCGCCAAGCCAGCGTTGGTTGACATAAAACATGCCGCAGCGTTCGGCTTCTTCTTTCACGGATTCTTGCGCTTGTTTTTTCGTGCCGACGAACAAAATTTTGCCGCCATTCGCCGCCAGTTCGCGGACGAAGTTGTATGCTTCCTCGACTTTTTTCACCGTTTTTTGCAAGTCGATGATATAGATGCCGTTGCGCTCCGTGAAAATGTATTTTTTCATCTTCGGATTCCAACGGCGCGTCTGATGTCCAAAGTGGACGCCAGCTTCAAGCAGTTGTTTCATCGAAATAACCGACATGTATGCTCCTCCTGTTTCCTTAGTGGTTTTTGGTCCTCCGCCTGCCTCATCTTTCAGCAAGACTGGCGTTGCCAGCACCGTTGCTGAAATCATCAGGCGTGTGTATTCACACCATGAAAAAATATATCACAACTGCAAGCGGCAAATCAAGCTGTTATTCGCCTATTGATTCGTTTTTTGCGCAAATTTGAGCCATAGCTCGACTTCTGTTTTCCCTTTGCCGAGCTGTTTGGCAATTTCCTCGACCGTCGCCCCTTCCGCATATAGGCGGCGAGCAAGCTCACTCGCGTCCGCTGGTCGGGTGAGTGAAAGTTCGAGTACATCCTTGACCGTTCCGATGTCTGGGAAATAGCCCGGAGCGGCGCTTGGGCGGCTTGTTTCTGTGCGTTTTTCGGTTTCTCCCCGCTCCGCCGGCTCGTTTTCCTCCTTTTTTGCTTCCGCTGTTCGCTTTTCGAACCCCCCTCCGATTTCACCGCCTCCTGCCCCCAGCATGGACGCCGTCTCTTTCCCGTTTGCGCCCCGTTGCACACTGGGCGCATCGTTCGTTTCCGGTGCAGAAACGAATGGAGCCGCTCCGCTGCCAAGCAACGAATCAAGTTCAGCCAAAAAGCGCTTGTTTTCTTCCTTCCAAGCAGCGAGATAAGCGGTCATGGCTTCCTCGAGCTCCTCGGCCCGCCTCTCCGCCTCGCCAAGCCGCGACAGGCGAAGGAAAAGCACAATGATCAACCAAAACGACAAGGCGTGCAGCAGCAAACTGATCGTTAGCCAAAATGCCATCATGATGTTCACTATCCTTGAATGTCGATCGTTTTTCCTTTATAAGGGTGTCCTCCAAAACGGGACGCCTCCTGCTCAAGACGGGCGCTCGTTCGTTTATCCGTCACCCGACGGCGCGCACGCTCCGCCCGCTTTTGGCCGGCAGTTGCCATTTGCGCCTGCACTGCATAGGAGTGTTGTTGCGTCGAGGCTTGAAGCCTTTCCGCGTCGGGCGCTTTCGGCATGACGCTTTGCAACGCTGGAAGCTGGATGTCCATCGCTTTTTCTCTCCCCTCATGGCTCTTTTTCAAAAAAGCGGCGCAATTTCCAAAGCGCTTTCGCATGAATTTGCGAAATTCTTGATGTCGACAAATGCAAAAGGCTCCCGATTTCTGTAAACGTCAGCTCCTCTTTATAAAACAAACTGATGACGAGCTGCTCTTTTTCATTCAGCTGTCCGATGGCTTCAGCCAGCTTTTCGATCATTTCCTGCTTAACGATTTGCTCCTCGGGAAGCGGAGCGCGGTCGTCGCGAACCGCCAACAGTCCTTCATCTTCGTCGACGGTCGTCTGCCCGAGCGGCAGCCAATGGGAAAAAAACGTTTCACTCGCCGCCGCCTGCACTTCCTCTTCCGTCATCCCGAGCTCAGCGGCGATCTCTTTCGCCGTCACCGATCGCATGTGCCGCTGTTCAAGCCGCTCGATCGCTTCCTCAATTTTTTTTGCCTTATCGCGCACGCTGCGCGGCAGCCAGTCTTCTTTGCGCAAACCGTCCAATATCGCGCCGCGGATGCGGAACGATGCATACGTATCGAATTTCAAATCGCGCGATGGGTCAAACTTTTCAATCGCATCGTACAACCCGAGGAGCCCAAGACTGATCAACTCATCCTTTGGCACGGAGCTCGGCAGCGTCGCCGAAAGCCGCTGCACATGGTAGGAAACAAGCGGCATATAGCGCTGCACGAGCTCTTCAGCCGCGCGGCGGTCGCGGCCGTTGACCCAGTCGTCCCAATATTTCCGTTCTTCGCCTTTTAGCGCGCTCCCCATCATTCTCTCCCTCGCCTCGCGGAAACCACATATCGTTCCATCATATTTCTTTTATGTCCTGGCACGCCGTGCGGATGGCCAGCACGCCCGTCTGCGGATTAAACTCGATTGTGCGGCCGCTATGGCCCCCGACATCTTCGGCGACGACCGGAATGTGAAGCCGCTCGAGCTGCTTTTTCACTTCCTCCACATTGCGCGCGCCAATGCGCATCATATCGCCGCCAACTGTCGAAAACGAAAACATTTGCGCCCCTCCGGCCAACTTCGCTTTGAGCATGCCCTTCCGTCCTCCAGCGGCCAGGACGAGCTTACAAAGCGCTTCCACCGCTGTATCAGCGTATTTGGCGGCATTGACAACTCCCCCGCGCGCCATCGATGAATGCGGCAGCATCACGTGCGCCATACCGGCAACCGCCTTGCCTACATCGTAAATGACGACACCGACGCACGACCCAAGCCCGCACGTGCGGATGACATTCGGCGCTATGACGACCTCCATTTCCGCAATGCCGATTTTGACAGCCTGCGCTGTGCTCATAGACCATCCACACCTAACGCTCGAAAGATGGTGGAAAACGACTCGGGGTCAGGTAGAAGAAAGAAATGGCCGTTGATGCTTTCGTCCGGGCGCCGTTCATCGTAAATGGCTGTGTCAATCAAAATGGCGTAATCGCCAACACGCGACAGCTCAAGCAATCCGAACGACAGCACAGCTCCAATCATGTCGATAGCCAATGCCGGCACGGACGGGTGCAAGTTGAGCCGCGTAAAGTCAGCCAATGCCGACAAATACGAGCCGGCTAAAATATTGCTGAGCTCCTGAAGCGCCGAGCAGCCAAGCTCATGGGCTTCTCCTTGAAACGAAAACGAGTCATCGCCAATCATCCGACGGACAAACCGCTCAGCCTGTTCCGGCGGCAACACGAAAAACATGTTTCCCGGCGCTTCTCCTTCGATGCGCAAATAGACGCACGCCACTACTTGTTCCGGTCCACCGATTGATTCCATCATTTCGGCAAACGTCGCAATTTGAACGCGCGGCACCGCCATTTCAATTTTTTTGTTTAGCAACGTCGACAAAGCCGTCGCCGCGTTGCCGGCGCCAATGTTGCCGATTTCGCGCAAAATGTCAATATGCATCCCCGTCAAGTTGCGAATATCGTCCAATGTCAACGCTCCTCTCCACGGATTATCGGTCGAGCACTTTCGCCAAATCGAGCAAAATGAGGAGCCGATTCTCCACTTTCGCCACGCCGTCGATGTAACTTGCCTCAACGGAGCCAATTGCCTCTGGCGGCGGTTCGATGCTTTCCGCCGGCAGATCAAGGACATCATTCGCGGCATCGACGATGAGCCCAACTTCCATATCCTCAAGAGCAACGATAATGATCCGCGTCTGTTCCCCATATGGTTCGGGGGCAAACCCGAACCGCTCGCGCAAATCGATGATCGGCGTCACAACACCGCGCAAGTTGATGACCCCTTTTACATAATGGGCCGTCCCCGGCACGCGCGTGATCGGCTGCATTTTCTCGATGGAACGGACATGCTGCACCGGCAGAGCATATTCTTCTTCTTTCAGGCGAAACGCAATCACTTTCCAGTCTGCTTGCACGCTGGCCGTCATCCAATCCTCCCCCTTTTTTTCGACATGCCACTGAAAACGGCAGATCAACGCCATAGGCGCCCCCGCACCGACACGGCCATCTCCTACTTCACGAGCGCGTTGCAGTCGATAATCAGCGCCACTCGGCCGTCTCCCAAAATCGTCGCCCCCGAGATGGCGAAAACCGAAGATAAATAGTTTCCTAGCGATTTCAACACGACTTCTTGCTGCCCGATAAACGAGTCGACCGCCAGCGCCGCCAGTTTTTCCCCTTTCCGGACGATCACGACCGCCACCGCATCTCCGTCATCGGCTGCTCCAGGAACAGCGAAGACGTCTTTCAGGCGGACGAGCGGCACGATTTTGCCGCGAAAATCGATGACCGGCTGGTTGTGGGCGGAAAAAATCTCTTCCTTTTTCACCAGCGCCGTCTCAATGATCGATGACAGCGGAATCGCGTACGTTTCCTCGGCGATTTGAACGAGCAACACAGAAATGATCGACAATGTGAGCGGCAGCTGAATCGAAAAGAGCGACCCTTTTCCAGGCTGCGAATCGACCGAAACGGTGCCGCCGAGCGACTCAATCGTGCTTTTGACGACATCCAAACCGACGCCGCGGCCGGAAATGTCAGAAACTTGCTCAGCGGTCGAAAAGCCGGGAGCGAAAATAAGCTCGTAAATTTGCTGATCGTTCAAATGCTCCGCCGCCTGCGGCGAGACAATGCCGCGGCTTTTCGCCTTTTGCAGCACCTTCTCCCGGGAAATGCCGGCGCCGTCATCCTCGATTTCAATAAAGACATGGTTGCCGCTATGGTACGCTCGCAATTGAACGGTCCCTTCTTCCGGCTTTCCGCGCGCCACCCGGACGTCCGGCGCTTCGATGCCGTGGTCGAGCGCATTGCGGATCAAATGGACAAGCGGGTCGCCGATTTCATCGATCACCGTCCGGTCAAGCTCGGTATCCGCGCCGATGATGTCAAGGCGCACCTTTTTGCCGAGCTCGCGGGCGAGCTGGCGCACCATGCGCGGGAAGCGGTTGAACACTGTTTCGACCGGCACCATGCGCATATTTAAAATGATCGTCTGCAAATCGCTCGAGATGCGAGACATCCGCTCGACCGTTTCCGTCAATTCGGCATGGTTCAGTTCGCGGGAAATTTGCTCAAGCCGACCGCGGTCGACAACCAATTCTTCAAATAAGTTCATCAACCGATCGAGCCGTTCAATGTTGACGCGGATCGTTTTCGTCGCCTGTTTCGCTGTTTGTTTTTCCGGCGCCTCCGCTTCGGCCTGAACGGCCGCCGCCTGCTCCATAGCGGCCGGTTGTTGGGGCGCAGCCGCTTTCTCGCTTTCTGCCGACGGTTCATTGCTCGATAGCATAGACACCTTGACGTCATCAATTTCCGAAATGCCCATCAGCCGCTTTTGCAACTCATCGGCTGGCGCTTTGGATACAACCGTAACGAGAAACTCCCGGTCAAACTGTTCTTCCTCCAGCATCTCGACCGGCGGCGTTGCTTTCACAATTTCTCCGACTTCATTCAGCTTTTCAAACACCATATAGACGCGCGCTGCTTTCAACAAGCAATCATCGCGAAGCCGAACGCGGATTTCGTAGACGGAAAATCCCTGCTCCTTCGCCTGCTCGAGCACATGGTATTCAAATTCCCCATACGCATGTTCAAGGGGCGGTTCTTCTCTTGCTGCCTGCTTGTTCGGCATCTCCCCTTGCTCGATTCGTTTCAGCTGTTCGACTGTTCTCCTTACATCGCGCGTTCCGTCGCCGCCTGCAGCGATGGAACTGATCATCGCCTCCAAATGGTCGACGGCCTCAAAAATGACGTCAAGCAATTCCGGGGTAACGGAAAGCCGCCGATTGCGGATGCCATCGAGCACGTTTTCCATTTGGTGCGTCAAATTGGCCAAATCTTCAAACCCCATCGTGGCGGACATGCCTTTCAACGTATGGGCCGAACGGAAAATATCATTCACCACAGACATGTCCTCCGGAGTTTTTTCAAGTTCCAACAGCCGCTCGTTGATCGCCTGCAAATGCTCTTTGCTTTCATCAATAAATAAATCCAAATATTGGCTCATGTCCATGCCGTTTCCCCCTCACTCCCCGATCAATTGGACGATGGCAGCGGCGATGCTGTCAAGCGGAACGATGACATCAACGACGCCAGCCTCGATCGCCGCTCTTGGCATCCCAAAGACAACGGCTGTCTCGCGCGCTTCCGCGATCGCTTTTGTGTTCCCGCTTTCCTTCAGCTTTTTCAACCCCGCTGTTCCGTCGCTTCCCATCCCGGTCATGATCACCGCGATTTTCCGACAGAGGCGAATGGCAGCGAGCGACTCGAACAACACGTCAACAGCCGGACGATGGCCGGCGCGCGGCGGCGATTCGTCGAAACGGGCTTTAAGCGCGCCACCTTCTTCGCGAACGATGAGATGGACGCCGCCTGGCGCGATATAGGCGGTGCCATTTTGCAGCACTTCCCCGTCTTCCGCCTCCTTGACCGTGATCGCGGCAAGCGCATCAAGCCGGTTGGCGAGCGATGTCGTAAATCCTTTGGGCATATGCTGGACAGCGACGACCGGAGCGGCTAGATCGGGCGGAAGCTGCGTCAGCACCGTCTCGAGCGCGCGCGGGCCGCCGGTGGAAGTGCCGATCGCGACGATGGCCTGTTGCGGCCGCGCCGCCGCTTTGAACGATGGGCACCAAGACGGACGTTGGCGGCGCGGGGCAGTCAAGGCAGCCACGTTCGCTTCGCTCGCGTGCAGCACTTTGCCAATCAGCTCGTCTTTCACTTTGTACAAATCGAGCGAAATCGGTCCGGACGGCTTAGCGACAAAGTCGACCGCCCTGTACTGCATGGCGGCGATCGTGTTTTCCGCCCCTTCGGTCGTCGTGCTTGACACCATGACGACCGGCACGGGATGGTCCCGCATGATGCGCTGCAACGTTTCGAGTCCGTTCATGACCGGCATTTCCACATCAAGCGTCACGACATCCGGCCTTAGGGCGGCGATTTTCTCGAGCTCCTCCCGGCCGTTGCGAGCTGTTCCGATGACTTCGAGGCGCGGATGTTCGGACAAAAAATCACTGATCCATTTGCGCATAAACGCCGAGTCATCGACGACAAGCACCTTGATCGTCTTCATGTTCCGTCTCTACCTTTCTAGCAAAAGTTGACGCAGCTTCGCAAAAAAGCGGGGAGCCCGCTCCGGCTCTTTTTCTCCTCCCGCCGCATAGCGGCATGCCATTTGACGCACTGCCCGGCTCGCCTTCGCCGCTGGATCAAAGAGAACAAACGGCGTTTGCCGGACGACACAGCGCGCGACCATCCGGTCTTCAGGAACGACGCCAAGCAAGGCGATGTCTTTATGGAAAAACCGACTGGCGGCATGCTGCAGGCGCGAAAAGACGCCATATCCTTCCCGCTCGCTGCCGGCGCGGTTGACGATGACGGAAAACGGTGCCTCGCTGCCGGCGGTGTGCATATATTTCATCATGGCGTACGCATCCGTCATCGCGGTCGGCTCCGGCGTCGTGACAATAAACACATCGTCGACGGACTTTAAAAAATACAATCGTTCTTCTGAGGCACCCGCCCCCATATCGAAAATGAGATAATCATATCGCGACGCCACCGTCTGCAGCTCGGCCAACAAATAGTCGATAGCGGATCGATCGACACTCAACCATTGCGCGGCGCCCGTCCCCCCAGCAATATACGATAGATGCTCCGGTCCGCTTTTTACCAGCTCGGAAAGCGGCAACCGCGCGGAAAACCAATCCGAAAGCGTCAATGGCGACGACTGGCCGAGCAAAATGTCGATGTTGCCCATGCCGATGTCCATATCAAGCAGCAAGACGCGAAACCCGAGCTTCGAGAGCGACAGCGAAAAATTGAGCGAAAGGTTTGACTTGCCGACTCCGCCTTTCCCGCTCGTCACCGCGATGGTCCGCGGCCCCGCCGCCGGCTGGCGCCGGCGGCCCAGCTCATAGCGCAGCCGTTCTGCTTGATCGCTCACCATCGCTCCGCCCCAAACAGCAGATGAACGAGCCGGTCTGCGGACGCTTCCACCATGTCGTCCGGCACATTTTGCCCGTTCGTGAAATAGGCGGCGGCAAGCCGGCTGTCAAGCAACACATTGACGATCGTTCCAAACGAGTCCGTCTCATCGAGCTTCGTCACGATCAGCCGATCGATCGGCAGGCGGGAAAAGTGGTTGTAAATCGTTTTCATATCGTCATACTTTCCCGTGGCGGCGAATACAAGAAACGTTTCCGTTTCGCTGTCAAACTCGAGCGTTTGCTGCAGTTCATCCACGTATTGCGGGTTGCGGAAGTTGCGGCCAGCCGTATCGACGAACAAGAGATCGCAACCGGCCAATTTCCGCTTCGCCGTCCGAAAATCGTCGGCATTGTAGCATACTTCCAACGGAGCGTGCAAAATGTCGGCATACGTCTTCAGTTGGTCGATGGCGGCGATCCGGTACGTGTCGGCCGTGATGAACCCGACTTTTTTCCCTTGCTCGAGGACGGCGCGCCCTGCCATTTTGGCGAGCGTCGTCGTTTTTCCAACCCCGGTCGGACCAAGCAAAATCATATACTTTTTTTGCTCCGCCGTTTTGACAAACGGAAGCGTCGACAATAGATCGCGCACCGCTTCTTTCGTCCAGGCGGAGACCGCAGCGGGCGACCGGCTGTCTTTGTCGGCATACCACCGTTCAAGCAGGCGATCCATCACTTGGCGGACGTACACATCCGCCATCCCTTGCCGAATGAGGCGCCGTTCCGCTTCCGCAAGCGGCGGAGGATACAAAAGCGAAGACGAGCGGGCGTTGAACTGACGGATGAGCGCCTTGACTTCCTCGATCTCACGGGCAAGCGAGCCGTCTTCCTCCCGCTCGGCCGCCGGCAAAGGGGCAAAGGACGCAGCACTCTGCTGACGCGTCAAAGACGCGGCGGCATCCGGCTGACGCGGCGGCAGTGGATCCGGATCAACGCCGGCCAACACTTCGATCTTTTTTTTCGCAAACAGACCGAAAAATCCGCCGGTCTGCACGACTTTCGAGTGCAAAATGACGGCGTCGCGGCCAAGTTCGGCGCGAACCATTTTCATCGCTTCGTTCATGGACGGGGCGACAAATTTTTTCACTTTCATTCGATTTCCACCATCCCCACGCTTTGAACTTCGACGTCAGCTTCGAGCTCGTTGTACGACAGCACTGGGATTGACGGAAAATGGCGCTCCGTCAGCTGCCGGACATACATGCGCACCGCCGGAGAACAGAGCAAGATCGGCGTTTGGCCGGCGAACGGGTGGCGGTCGAGCGCCGCCGCCACCGCCTCGACAAGCGCCTGCGCCCGCGCCGGATCAAGCGCCAAATAGCGTCCGTGCTCCGTTTGCTGCACCGCATCGGCAATCGTTTTTTCCGCCTTGCCCGAAAGCGTAATGACACGCAGCGGTTCGCCCGGCACGGCGTACTGCTTCGTGATTTGCCGCGCCAGCGCCTGGCGGACGTATTCCGTCAACAAGTCGGTGTCGGCGGTCAGGCGGGCAAAGTCGGCAAGCGCCTCAAAGATAAGCGGCAAATTGCGGATCGACACTTTCTCTTTCAATAGCTTGGCGAGCACTTTTTGCACGTCGCCGACAGACAACGGATTCGGCGTCACATCGTCGACAAGCACCGGATACGATTCTTTTAAATGATCGATCAGCTGTTTTGTTTCCTGGCGCCCCAGCAGTTCGTGGGCATGGGCTTTCAGCACCTCCGTTAAGTGTGTCGAGACGACCGATGGCGGGTCGACGACCGTATAGCCGAGCATTTCCGCGCGGTCTTTGGCCGCCTCGGAGATCCACTTCGCCGGCAGGCCAAACGCCGGTTCAACCGTGTCAATCCCTTCGACCGATCCGTCATCAATCCCGGGGCTCATCGCCAAATAATGGTCAAGCAGCAGCTCGCCGCGCGCCACCTCTTCGCCTTTAATTTTCACTCGGTATTCGTTCGGCTGAAGCTGGATGTTGTCGCGGATGCGCACAACCGGAACGACGATGCCGAGCTCAAGCGCGAGCTGACGGCGGATCATGACGATCCGGTCAAGCAGGTCGCCGCCTTGGGCGGCATCCGCAAGCGGAATAAGCGCGTAACCGAACTCGAACTCGATCGGGTCGACATGCAATAGTTGAATCACGCTCTCCGGACTTTTTAATTCGTCAGCCGCCGCTATTTCTTCATCCGGCTGGACGGCAGCCGCTTCCCCCTGTTTTTGCTGCTCGACAAATCGGTAGCCGCCAAATGCCAGCAGCCCGGCGATCGACATTGTCAACGCATCGTTGATCGGGGTAAACAAGCCGAGCAGGAAAATCGTTCCCGCCGTGACGTACAACATTTTCGGAAACGCAAATAACTGACGCATAATGTCGCCGCTTAAATTGCTGTCAGACGCCGCACGCGTGACGATGATGCCGGTCGCGGTCGAAATCAACAGCGCCGGAATCTGGCTGACGATTCCGTCGCCGACCGTCAACAACGTATAGCGCTTCGCCGCCTCCGCCATGTCCATTCCTTGCTCAACAACGCCGATCACCATGCCAAACAGCATATTGATGATCACGATAATAATGCCGGCGATGGCGTCGCCTTTTACAAATTTGCTCGCTCCGTCCATCGCACCGTAAAAATCGGCCTCTTGGGCGATTTTTTCCCGCCGCTCGCGCGCTTCCTGCTCCGAGATCATGCCGGCGTTCAAATCAGCGTCAATGCTCATCTGTTTGCCCGGCATCGCATCGAGCGTAAAGCGGGCCGCCACTTCCGAGACACGCTCCGCCCCTTTTGTGATCACAATGAACTGAATAATGACCAAAATCAAAAACACGACAAACCCGACGACGACATCGCCGCCGACGACGAACGTCCCAAACGTCTCAACGACGCCGCCCGCTTCCCCCTTGCTTAAGATCGAACGGGTTGTCGAGACATTCAACCCGAGCCGGAACAACGTCAGCACTAACAGCAATGACGGAAAAACGGAAAACTGAAGCGGCTCTTTCGTGTTCATCGCCGTCAGCAAAACGAGCAAGGCGAGGGAAATGTTGATGATGATCAAAACGCTCAGCAGCCATGTCGGCAATGGAATGACGAGCATGGCGACGATGAGCACAACCATAATTAACACGGATAAATCTTTGAGCTGCGCTTGCATGGTTTTCTCCCCTTGCTGTTACCCTTTTCGTTTGAGCCGGTAGACGTACGCCAAAATTTCCGCCACTGCCTTAAAAAACGTCTCTGGAATCATGTCGCCGACGTCCGTCTGCCGGTAAAGCGCCTGCGCCAACGGACGATTTTCAACCGTCACGACGCCGTTCGCCTTGGCAATTTCCTTTATTTTCAACGCCACATAGTCAGCCCCTTTCGCCACGACAACCGGCGCCTCCATTTTTCCATCTTCATACTTCAGCGCTACCGCATAATGGGTGGGATTGGTGATGACAACATCGGCATTCGGCACCTCCTGCATCATCCGCCTCATCGCCATCTCCCGCTGTCTTTGCTTAATGCGCGATTTAATGAGCGGGTCGCCTTCCGTCTTTTTGAATTCATCTTTAATGTCTTGCTTCGACATGCGGATGTTTCGTTCAAACTCAAACCGCTGGTACAAATAGTCAAACAACGCCAAAAACAAGAGCGCGGCCGCAGCATACAGCCCCATTTTCACCGTCAGCGCGCCGACAATGGCAAGCATGGCGGCCGGCGGCCTGGCCGCAAGCGCCGTGAGCTCGTCCCATCCCCCGAGCAAGAGCATAAACACGACCGCACCGATGATTCCAGCTTTTAACACAGATTTTAACAGCTCGACAATGGCGCGCAGCGAAAAAAGCCGTTTTATTCCTTGCACCGGGTTGAGGCGGTTTCCGTCGATTTTGAGCGGCTCTGCGGTAAACAAGACACCGACTTGCAAAAAGTTGGCCAGCCCAGCCGCTAATACGGCGGCGGCAAAAAATGGAGCTAACAGAAGCGCCGCATGGCGAAGCCAGTCGAGAAAGATGGCATGAAGCGAATCAATCGTCAGCGGAGCGGCGGCATAATCGGAAAGCGCACGCGCGAGCATGCGCAGCAGCCCGTCCCGCTCATACGCTCCCGCCAGCGACAAAACGAGAAACAGCGCGAGCAATACGATGGCGGCCACCGCATCGCTGCTTTTGGCGACCTGGCCTTTTTCCCGCACTTCTTGCCGTTTGCGCGGCGTCGCCTTTTCCGTCTTTTCCCCGGCGAAAAACTGCAAATCAAGCCGCCGTTCGCCCACGTTACGCGCCTCCCAACAGCTGCATAAACTCGCGCAGCGACACAAACATAAGTTGAAACAGTTCGCGCGCCGCGGTCAACATTCCCCCGATCGCCGCAAACAACATGAAAAACGCAGCCGCTGTCTTGAGCGAAAACCCGACAGCAAAAATATTCATTTGCGGCACGGCGCGGGCGATGAGGCCGAGCGCCACATCGACCAAAAAGAGCGATCCGACAAGCGGGGCAGCCATTTGCACAGCGGCGGCAAACATCGCCGCGAACGTGCGCACCGCATACTCAGCCGCCCGCCCGTCGGCAATGTGCGGCCACCGGTCAAGCGGCAGCCAGTGATAGCTGTAAAACAAGCCGTCAAGCAGCAAATGATGCCCGTCAAGCATAAGCAGCAGCAAAAGCGCCAGCGAGTGAAGATACTGCCCGAGCAACGGGCTTTGCACCCCGGTTTGCGGATCGATGACGTTGGCGATGGCAAACCCGATTTGAAAATCGATCAAGCCGCCGGCGACTTGCACAGCCGCCATGACGATGGCCGCGATCAAGCCGAGCGCCAGCCCGACGAGCGCCTCTTTGACGACGAACAATACATACACATCATTCAATGGAAGCGACGGCTTCGGCCCTGCCAAAAACATAAGCCAGCTGAAAAAAAACGCCATTCCAATCTTGTACGAAGCCGGCACCGTCCGGTACGAAAAGAGCGGCATGGCCGCAAAAAACGAAGCGGTGCGGGCGAAGATGAGCAAAAACGCGGGAAAATACGTCCATAGTTGTTCCATCATAGATCAGCCTATAAATGAAGCCAAATTGGCGAAAATGTCATGGGCGTACGACACCATTTTCGAGAGCATCCACGGCCCGAACAAGACGAGCCCGAGCAGGACAGCAACGATTTTCGGGACAAACGCGAGCGTCTGCTCTTGAATTTGGGTCGCAGCCTGAAAAATGCTGACAACGAGCCCGACAACAAGCGACAGCAGCAGCAACGGGCCGCAAACGATCAACACGATGTAGACGCCTTGTTCGGCAAGGCGGATGATAAAATCGGCACTCATAAACGCCACCCATCTTTATTGAAAGCTTTGCAGCAACGATTTGACGACCAAATGCCAGCCGTCGACAAGAACAAATAGCAAAATTTTAAACGGCAGCGAAATCATCACCGGCGGCAGCATCATCATTCCCATCGACATCAAGACGCTGGCAACGATCATATCGATGACCAAAAACGGGATGAAAATCATAAAGCCCATTTGAAACGCGGTTTTCAGCTCGCTGATCGCAAACGCCGGGACGAGCGCGGTAAGCGGAATGTCGTTGACCGTTTTCGGCTGCCCGGCGCCGCTGTATGATAAAAACAAGGCCAAATCTTGCTGTCTCGTATGTTGGCTCATAAACTGCTTGAGCGGAACAGCGGCGCGTTCGTACGCCTCATCCAAATCAATTTTTTCGGCAAACAGCGGCTCAAGCGCCTGATCGTGAATCTCTTTCCATGTTGGCGCCATGATGAAAAACGTCAAAAACAGCGCCAGCCCGATCAACACTTGGTTGGGCGGCATTTGCTGCGTGCCAAGCGACGTGCGCACGAACGACAAAACGATGACGATGCGCGTAAAACACGTCATCATGATCAAAATGCCGGGAGCAACCGACAAAATGGTAAGAAGCAAAAGCAGTTTCACCGATGTCGAGACATGCTCGGGCGCCATCGAGTTAAACATATGGACAAAGTCATTCATCGCCAGCCGTTCCTTTCTCTTTCAACCGCTTCAGCCACTCATTCCGCCTGTCGGCCATTCGGCTCATTTCCTCGGCAAACAGTGAGGAAAAGGACGGAGCCGGACCGCTTCCCCGTTTCGCTTTCGCTGTCCAATATTCACGAAGGCGGGACCCAAACGGGTGGAAGCTGGCCATCCGTTCGAGCCGCTCATTATGCTGCGCCAGCAGTTCGTTTATTTCGTCTTCATTGCTGATTTCCCGCAGCAGCTGGATCGAATCGCCAACGCCGATGACGAGCAGCCGGTTGCCGACTTTGATGAGCTGAACAGAGCGGTTTGCCCCGACGCTCGTTCCACCGAGATTCTCAATGAGACCCTTTGACCCGAAAACAGGCGAATGGCGGCGGGAAAGCCATTTTAACAGAGCGTAAAGAAGAACGAGGACAAAGGCGGTCGCCCCGATGAGCCGGAGCACATCGGAAGCAGACACCGCATCAGCCGGTTGATTCGCTGTCGGTTTTGTCTGTTGCCCGGCCGGCGCTGACGGCCCGCACGCATCCGGATGCTGCAGGCAATCGGCGACCGTCGGGCTTTGGGCAGCCGACGCCGGCGGCGCCCCAAACAAGATGGCTGCCGCCAGCAATCCCGCTGCCCATCGCCGTATGGCCATCAACATCCCCTCACCTCTAATCGCCTAGCCGATCGTTTTGTTAATCGCTTCAATGACGCGGTCCGCCTGGAACGGCTTGACAACGAAATCTTTCGCCCCGGCTTGAATGGCGTCAATGACCATCGCCTGCTGCCCCATCGCCGAACACATGATCACTTTGGCGTTGCTATCGATTTTTTTTATTTCTTTAAGCGCCGTAATCCCATCCATCTCCGGCATCGTAATATCCATCGTCACAATGTCGGGGCGCGTCTCCTTGTATTTTTCGACCGCCTGTCTCCCGTCCGCCGCTTCAGCGACGACCTCATGCCCATTCTTCGTCAAAATGTCTTTAATCATCATCCGCATAAACGCAGCATCGTCGACAACAAGCACTCTTGCCATATCCCCCTACCTCCTGCCATGCACATTATTTTAGCCGTTTTAACCGATCGCTTTGGCTGACAATGTCGGTGATGCGCACGCCGAAGTTTTCATCGATCACGACCACCTCGCCTTTGGCGATCAGCTTATTGTTGACAAAAACGTCGACCGGCTCGCCGGCCAGCTTATCAAGTTCGATGATCGACCCGGTGGACAATTGCAAAATCTCTTGCACCGAGCGTTTCGTCCGTCCCAGTTCAACCGTCACTTGCAGCGGCACATCAAACAGCAGCTCCAAATTGCGCGCCTCCGCCGCGGCAAGCGGTGGGGCGTCAAACTCAGCAAAATCAGCTGCTTGAATATGCCGTCCAGCTGCGCTTTTGCCTTCATCCAGGCGCTCAGCCGGCGCCTCCGGGAAACGGTTCGCCGCCGGGGAAGAAGGGGCGCCGGCCTCCGCATAGGCGTAGGCGGGCTGCGGCTCCGGCTCCACGGACAGCGGCGCCCCGGCCGGCAGCTCAGGCCGGTTTTCCTCCTCCCCTGCCGCCGCACCAAGCAAATAGGTGACCAGTTCTTTGGCAAAATCAACGGGCAGCAGCTGCATGATGTTCGAATCAATTAACGTGCCGATTTTCAGCCGGAACGACACTTTAATCAAAAAGTCTTCATCCGGCAAATATTCCAGACCTTTTCCTTCGCTCAAATCAAGAAGATGGATCGTCGGCGGGGAAATGTCGACCCGCTTGCCAAAAACAGTCGACATCGACGTCGCCGCTGACCCCATCATTTGGTTCATGGCTTCCTGCACGGCGCTCAGCTGAATTTCCCCAAGCGCGCTGTCGGGCGCCGTTCCGTCGCCGCCAAGCATCAAATCGGCGATAATGGCGGCGTCCCGCTGCTCAATGACCAGCAAGTTGGTCCCGAGAAGCCCTTCCGTGTAATTGACTTGAATGGCGACATACGGCTGCGGGAACTCATCCGCGACGCGCGTCCGCTCGATCACCGAGACGTTCGGTGTCGTAATCTCGACTTTTTGGTTCAATAACATGGACAGCGCCGTCGCTGAGCTGCCAAAGGAAATATTGCCAATCTCCCCTAGAGCGTCCTGCTCGAGCGGGGTGAAAATATCGTGAAGCGCCGGTGCGCGGTCACGGCTGTCCATTCCGCGCAACAGAGCATCGATTTCATCTTGCGACAACATTCCGTCATTCATCATGTCCTGCTTCGTCCCCCTCGATCATCGCTAAAATTTGCACCGCCAGCTTTTTGTTCCGTTTCCCCGGTTGACCGATAAATTTCGGAATATGGCCGATTTTGATGACAAGCGGATCATGGATCGACTGCCCGAGCTGGATGACATCTCCGACCTCGAGCTGCAAAAATTCGCCGACGGTAACAGCCGCTGTGCCAAGTTCGGCGACAATCGGCAGTTGAGCCGCGCGGATGCCTTGCTCAATTCGTCCCGCTTCCTCGGGGGAACGCTCTTTTTTTTGCGCCTGCATCCAGTAATGCACCGACAGCCGCGGCATAATCGGCTCCAAAACGACGTGCGGAATGCAAACGTTCATCATGCCGCGCGCCTCGCCGATTTGCGTGTTGAGCGAAATGACAACGACCGTATCGTTCGGCGCGATCATGCGCAAAAACTGCGGGTTAACCTCAAAGTCGACAAACAGCGGATCCATTTCCGCCACCGACTCCCACGCATCGCGCCAATAGGCAAACGCCTTGTCGAACAAGTTGGACATGATGCGTGTCTCAATTTCCGTGAGGTGCTCCACTTTGTCCATGCCGGCGCCGCGGCCGCCCATCACCCGATCGAGCATGGCATAGGCGATATTCGGATTGATTTCCAGCAGCACATGCCCGTCGAGCGGCGGCACTTCAAAGACGTTAATGATCGTCATTTTTGGAATCGAGCGGACGAACTCTTCGTACGGAATCTGGTCGGCCGACGCGACCGAGATTTGCACATACGTGCGCAGCTGGGCGGAAAAAAACGTGGTCAACAGGCGGGCGAAGTTTTCATGAATGCGCGTCAAACTGCGAATCTGGTCTTTGGAAAACCGAAGCGCCCGCCGGAAATCATACGTTTTGACGCGTCGGCCTTCCTCCTCTTTTTTCAGCTCCTCCGCGCTCATCTCCCCTGCAGAAAGCGCCGCGAGCAACGCGTCAATTTCGCTTTGCGACAATACTTCCCCGGCCGTCATTTCATCTTCCCCCCTTCCAATGACAGGGCTACTGGAGGATAAAAGAGGTAATGTAGACGTTCTCCACTCTCCCTTCTTGCATCAATCCGTTGATCTCGCGCTTCAGCCTCTCTTTCAGCGCCGTCAGCCCTTCTTTTCCTTTAAAGTCGGCCGCTTTCATCTGCGAAAGTTGCTCGATGATCACGTCTTTCATCTGAAAATCGCGTTTCTCCGCCTCTTCTTTTCCTTGATCGCTGTCTGTTTCAATTTTAAATGAGATTTTAATATAACGTCCGTCTGCTAAATTGGTGGTCATTTCCGGAATGTCGATCGATCGTTCCGCCAGTTCGTCAGCGCTTGGCGCCCCTTGTTTTTCCGCATGCCCCATCTTCATCACCGCGACAAGCGCCGCCGTTCCAGCCAAAGCGATGACCGCCAGCACAATGATCATCGTTTTGATTGCTTTATTCCCTTTCACGGTCCAATCCTCCTGCTTTCGGTAAGCGAAACACACCAAGCTGCTGGTAAAATTCGCTCGCTCGCGCCGCCACTTGCTCGACCGTTTCGCGAACGACGAATTTTTTTCCGTTCGTCAGCGTCACGGTCGTATCAGGAAACGCTTCAATTTGTTCGATGTACAACGCATTGAGCACAAACCGTTTGCCGTTGAGCTTCGTTAACGAAATCATCGGCCAGCAGGCGCAAGACGCCGCTCACGCCCTACCTCCTATTCTATTTTTTCAAGTTGACAAGCTCTTGCAAAATTTCATCCGATGTCGTAATGATGCGCGTATTCGCCTGGAAGCCGCGCTGGGCGACGATCATCTCCGTGAATTCCTCGGCAAGGTCGACGTTGGACATCTCAAGCGCGCCGGAGACGATGGTTCCTGTTCCGTTCGCTCCCGGCGCCCCTGTCGTTGGCGCGCCGGAGTTGGTCGTTTCGCGGAACAAGTTGTTGCCGGCTTTTTCTAATCCGTCATTGTTTGCAAATTTGGCCAGCTGAATCGTGCCTATCAGCTGTAAATTCCCAGAAGCATCGATGATGTTGACCGTGCCATCGGCTCCGATGCTTAAACTTTTCGCATTAGAAGGAATTTTCAAACTCGTGATTTTCCCAGTCGAATCAGTTCCAAGTAAATATTGACCATCGGCATTGACAATAGAGCCTTGCGAATCGAGATAAAAATTCCCGGCTCTCGTATACATGCGATTGTTGCCGGACGCATCGCCGACGATGAAAAACCCGTCGCCGGAAATGGCCAAATCAAGCACGCGTCCGGTCGTTTGCAAGCTTCCTTGCGTATGGACGGTGTCGATCGCCGCCAGCTGCGAACCGAGCCCGACTTGCTTCGGATTCGTGCCGCCGCGGCCGGCGTTCGGCCCTCCCGCTCCGGAAATCGTTTGGCTCATTAAATCTTTAAAGATCGTTCGTCCTTTTTTAAACCCGTACGTATTGACGTTGGCGATATTGTTGCCGATAACGTCAAGTTTTGTTTGGAAATTGCGCATGGCGCCAATGCCGGAATACATCGAACGAAGCATTCGCTCCCTCTCCCCTCTTATTCGTGTTGTTCGACTGTCATCACCGCGTCAGCGGCAATCGTCGCTCCGTTATCGAGCCCGAGAACAATGTTCCCGTCTTTTTGCGTCACCGATTTGACAACCGCGCTCATCGTTGCATCGCCGTCTTGCCAGTGCACCGTTTTGCCGATCCATTCGCTGTAGCGCAAAAGCGCATCACGGCTTGACACTTGCATCCATTTCTGCATCAAATTGGCGATGTTCATCATTTGCTCAAGCGAAGAGAAGCTCGCCATTTGCGCGATAAAGTCTTTATCTTCCATCGGATTGAGCGGGTCTTGGTTTTCGAGCTGGGCGAGCAAAATTTTGAGAAAGTCGTCTTTTCCTAAAATTTGATTACCCGTTTTCCGTTCCGGCTGAACCGCGTTTGTCAGCCATAAGCTTCCATCAATCGCATTCGTTGTCATCCTCGTTCTTTTCCCCCTTATGCGTCAGCTTCGATCCCGTCTAGCGCTAACGGGAAGGAAGATGATGGCTCCCGCTTTTGTTTTTGCCGCGATTCGCCCTGCTGCTGCCCTCCTTGGCGGTTCCCGGAATACGGCGGCATCGCGGAGCGGTCATAATCCGACCAAACGGTCCATTTTTCGACCGTGATGGAACTCGCATCAAGCTGCTGAGCAAGCTGCGGCAAGTGGTTGCGGATCAACTCTTCCGCCGCATCGGTCGCCACAAGCAGCCGGGCGGTCAATTTTCCGCCTTCTTGCGCCATTTTCACCGTCACCGTTCCAAGATGTTCCGGATGAAGGCGAATAACAAGCTGCATAACGCCGTTTGGCAGCTTCACCCATCGGCCGAATTGCCATGCACGGGCTACTTGCTCGACAAACGAACTTTCATTCCCTGCTTCCACCGTCCCCGCCTCATGGCCGCCAGGGACGAATGGAATCAAAGAGGCAAGGTTTGTCGAAACGAGCACACTATGCAGCTGGCGAGCGTCCTCCTGCTGCCGTAAAGAGGCTGGCCCGTACATCGAAGATAAAACTCGCGGCGCCAGCCAGCTGCTTTCACCGTTGGAATGCACCGCCATTTCCTTTCTAGCTCCCTCGGTTCGCGGCAAAATTTGTGAGAAAGGCGGCTGGTGTTCGCCATCGAAACGCCCGTTCATTTCTTTGGCCTGTTGTTCCAGCCAAGCAGCTTTGTCCAACCCGCTATTTTCATCCGTCTGTAGCCAAAAAGACGGAACGGCTGCCAGCGCTTTTGCACCAGCCCCTTCTTGGTTGACTCTTCCGCTTTCCCCATCAGCCGCCAAGGCTTCACCATCATTGTGTGCAGCCGCCGGAGGGGCGTTTAAAACGTTGGCAGCGCCAACGTGCATAGCTGAAGCGGCCAGCCATAACGGCTCTGTCCATTCGTCTGTTATTCGCGGCTTCTTTCCTTCCGGCTGGGATGACCGTTCAATCCCCTCCTCAACCGGCAGCTTCCCGGTTTGCTTTTGCGCCAATAATGCCGCAAATGCGCTGGAAGCCGCTGTCTCTTTTCTCGCTGTCAGCTCCACGCCCGTTGGCTGCGGTGCAACTGCTGCGATCATCACTTTCATTCAGCCCCCTCCTCTCTCGCCGCCCATTTATGCAATGACGAAAGCAAGTTCGCCGCCTGCTCGGCCGGCATTTGTTCTAAAATAGCCGCGGCTTTGTCGCTATCGAGCCGGCTCAGCACCTCAAGCGCTTCATCCTCCGGCAGCTTGGCTAAAATAGCCGCGGCCTGCTTGTCTGACATGGCACCGTACATGCTGATGACATCCACCGCAGACGCTTGTCCGCCGCCTTTTTCCTGCTGGGTCGGCAGCTGTTGCTGCGTCGACAGCCGGGCAATTTCCTCGTCTTTTGCCGCCAATTCGCTTTTTAGCTGCTCAATTTGCTTTTTTTGCTTGGCGATCGTTTGGTTTTGCCGCTTGATCGTCTGCTGTTGCGTCTCGATCGTGTTGGCCAGCGTCTTTTCTTTCTTCTTCCAATCAAACCATTCGGCGACGAACGGCACGCTGTCCACCCATTGTTTCGCCTTCACCGCATCAATGCCGGCCGCCTTTGCAATCAGCAAGAGGAAGAAAGCCGCAAAGAGGCTCGGGACGACAACGACGAACAACATCCATTGCCACCGGCTTGCCGTTTCTTCCTGCTGAAGTTTGCTGCCCGCCATCTATAACTCTCCTTGCCGCACAAAGCGCTGAACGGCTATTTCATCGAGCAAACGGCTTTCGGCCTCTTTTTCGCGCTGCTCTGTCCACCGCCGCACGCGCTCCTGCATTTTCTCATACTTTTTCACTTCAATATTGAGCTCAATGAGGCGCTGGTGCCGGCACTGCATTTGCTCGCGCGCCCGCATGACGATGAGCTGATAGTGATCAATGGTTTGTTGCAAGCTGGCGAGATACTGCAGCGTATGGCGAATGGCCCCGACAGCGAGGCCATCTTGCAGCCGCCTGTCCCTTTCCGCCTCGCATCGTTCTTTTTCCTTGAGCAACTTGTACAGCGCCTCGGCCGCCTGCTCAAACTTGTGCACCGCTTCTTCGTATTCAGCCAGCGCTGCTTGCTTTTCTTTTTCCTTCATCGTCCATAGTTTTTGCAGCCGAAATGTCGGCATCATTGTGGATCCCCCTTCCCCCTCTTAACGCTGTGCCCCCGTCATGGCGGCGAAATGAGACGGAAAAGGGCATCAATGCTTTCGGCGCGCGTCGCCTTTTCCTCTATTTCTTGGCGGCAAAACGCCATCATTTGCGGATAACGTTCAATCGCCTCATCAATTTCTCGCGATGCCCCCCGCTTGTACGCCCCTATTTGAATCAAATCCTCCGAATCGATATAAGTGGAAAGGAGACGGCGGAACCGGTTCGCTGCTTCGCGGTGCTCAGCGCTGATAATATGGGGCATGACGCGGCTGACGCTTTTCAGCACGTTAATGGCCGGGTACTGGCCTTTATTCGCGAGCTGGCGTTCCAACACAAAATGGCCGTCCAAAATGCCGCGCACCGCATCGGCAATCGGCTCGTTCATATCGTCGCCGTCAACGAGCACCGTATAAAACGCGGTAATGGTGCCTGAGTCGCTCGTCCCGGCCCGCTCGAGCAGCTTCGGGAGCAAGGCGAACACCGACGGGGTATAGCCCTTTGTAGTCGGCGGCTCGCCGACAGCCAACCCGATCTCCCGCTGCGCCATCGCGACGCGGGTGACCGAATCCATCATCAGCATGACATCCGCCCCTTGGTCGCGGAAATATTCGGCGATCGCTGTCGCGGTGTACGCCCCTTTGACGCGCATGAGCGCCGGCTGGTCCGAGGTGGCGACAACGACGACGGAACGGGCCAACCCTTCCGGCCCAAGATCGCGCTCTAAAAATTCGCGCACTTCGCGCCCCCGCTCGCCGATTAAGGCGATAACGTTCACGTCAGCCGATGTGCGGCGGGCGATCATTCCCATGAGCGTGCTCTTGCCGACGCCGGAACCGGCAAAAATGCCGACCCGTTGCCCTTTCCCGACCGCCAGCAGACTGTCGATGACGCGCACGCCGACTTCAAGCGGCTCGGCGATCGGCGGCCGGGTGAGCGGATTGGGCGGATCGCGGTCGACCGACACAGGCTTCAGCCCGGGCGGCAGCGGGGCGCCGTCCAACGGTTGGCCGAGCGGATCAAGAACCATGCCGATGAGCGCATCGCCCACATACACTTCGAGCGGCTTGCCGGTCGCTTCCACCAAACAGCCGGGGGCGATATGCGTCATGGCGGAAAACGGCATGAGCAAGACGTGGTGCTCGTGAAAGCCGACGACTTCCGCCGGAATTTTCCGGCCGCTCGTTTCATGAATGTAGCAAAGGTCGCCGATCGAGCTGCCCGGACCTTTCGATTCGGTCATGAGCCCAACGACGCGCGATACTTTGCCGAATCGTTTGTACAAATCGACGGTGGCGATGTCCTCAAGAAGCGCCTGCCAGTTCAGAGGACATTCCCTCCTTCAGCCGTCTGTAGAGCGCTTCGCGCAGCCGTTCAAGTTGCATGTCTACGCTGGCATCGATGCGGCCGAACGGCGTTTCCACGAGACAACCGTATTCCGGCAACGCTTCATCCGGATAGATGAACAAATCGACGCGGTGCGGAAATAGCGATTTCAACAATTCTTGCTGTTCGGCTACCGTCTCATAACAACCCGGATGCACGTAAACGGACACTTCCGTTTGCCGCCGCACTTCCTGCAGCACTTGGCGCACAAGCGGCAAAAACGCGCTCCGGTCTCGCTCGAGCGTGGCGCCGATGATGCGTTCCGCCGCTTTCAGCGCCACTTCGAGCATCATCTCATCCGCCGCCTCGGCCTTCGCATAAAATTCGTGATTCATCCGCTCCGCCAAGCGGCGGGCTTGGTCGATCCATTCGCGGTGTTCGCGAAGCGCCGCCTCGCGCCCGGCGGCGTAGCCGTCTTCGTACCCTTGGGCGCGCGCTTCCTGCCTAAGCCGGTCTTTCTCGCGCTCCCATTGCTCCCGTTCACGGGCCAGCTGTTCGCGCACCGTCTCGCAATATTGCTCGGCTTGGCGGCGAAGCGCGGCCGCCTCTTCTTTGGCGGCGGAAATCGCCTCGATTTCCTTTTGCCGATCCTCGTTCGAAGGCGGAACATCGAACATGCAGCGCTGCACGGCGATCGTCTTTTTGCCGGCGCGCCCGGCCAATGCCGGCGCTTTAATGACGCTAGACAATAATATCATCTCCTCCCCCGCGGGCGATGACGATTTCCCCGGCTTCCTCGAGACGGCGGATAATGGCGACAATGCGCGATTGCGCTTCTTCCACATCACGCAGCCGGACCGGGCCCATATATTCCATTTCTTCTTTGAACGTCTCGGCCATTCTTGTTGACATGTTGCGGAAGACAATTTCTTTCACTTCATCGCTCGCCACCTTAAGCGCCAGCATAAGGTCATTGTTATCCACTTCGCGGATGACGCGTTGAATGGCGCGATTGTCGAGCGTAACGATGTCTTCAAACACAAACATCCGCTTTTTAATTTCTTCCGCAAGCTCGGGGTCTTGAATTTCCAAAGCGTCTAAAATCGTCCGCTCCGTGCTTCGATCGACTTGGTTCAGCACTTCGACGACCGCCTCAATGCCGCCGGCTTGCGTGTAATCTTGCATCACTGTCGCCGACAGCCGCCGCTCCAAAATTTGCTCGACTTCGCTAATGATCTCCGGCGACGTGCTGTCCATAAGCGCGATGCGCCTGGCCACATCGGCCTGCATCTCTTGCGGCAGCGCTGATAAAATCTGCCCCGCCTGCGCCGGGTCTAAATACGAAAGAATGAGAGCGATCGTTTGCGGATGCTCATGCTGAATAAAGTTTAACAGCTGCATCGGGTCGGCTTTGCGGGCGAAATCAAACGGCCGCACCATAAGCGCTGATGTCAGACGGTTGATAATGTTCATCGCCTTGTCCGGGCCGAGCGCTTTTTCCAACACTTCTTTCGCGTAGGCGATGCCGCCTTGGGCGATGTAATCCTGCGCCAAAGCGAGCTGCCGGAATTCCTCAAGCACTTCCTCTTTTTGCTCGGCCGCCACTTGGCGGACGTTGGAAATTTCGAGCGTCAGCTTTTCAATGTCTTCTTCGGATAAATGTTTATAGATGGAGGCCGATACGTCCGGGCCGAGGGAAATGAGCAAAATGGCTGCCTTTTGCCTGCCCGTCAGCCCGCCTTTCCGATCGCGTTTTGCCATACGCCGCTCCTCCTACTCTTCCGATAGCCATGTTTTCAATAGTTTGGCAAACTCATCCGGTTTTTCTTTCGCCAACCGCTCCAGCTGCCGACGGCGCAGCGCCGCCTCCGTCTCCGGCGGCTCCGGCAAATCCGGCTCGACCGGAAGCGGCGGGGCGAATGCGAGCTCCTCCTCTTCTTCTTCTTCATCTTCACGGCGGCGTCGCAGCCAGAAGAAGAGCAGTAGGGCAATGAGCAATAGCGCGCCTCCGCCGGCCGCGTACCACCACCACGCCGGCTGAACCGGCGCCGGTTCGGTGAATGCCGGTTTGCCGTTGAACTTTTGCACCGAGACGACGACGCGGCTATTGACATCTTGGTCGGTCAGCGCCTGCGCTTCTTCTTTGTCAATCGACGTCCGGACAATCGTCCCTAATAGTTTTTGAATGTCATTGACCGTTTCCGGCGGCAATGAATTCGGATCATCCGGATTTGGCGGCTCGACCATCACTTGAATGCCTAGATCGCGAATTTTATACGGGCTTTCCACGATTTGTTTTTTAATTTTGTTGACCTCATTGTTGATCGTTTCTTCGGTCCGCTCATAGTTTCCGTTCGTTCCGCCGTTTGCTCCTTGGTAGCCCGGCACTTCATTCGTCCCCGTTCCGGCCGTGCCGCCCGGCGGCGCACCGCTTCCCGAGTACGTCTCTTTAATGCGCTGGACGCTGACGGCAATGCCTTCGTTGTTCTTTTCGTCCACCGGAGCGACCAACTGCTCCTCCCGCTTTTCCTGTGTAAAGTCGATGTCGGCCGTCACCGAGACAACGACTTTGTCCTGCCCCATCATCGTGCCGAGCATTCGCTGGACTTGCCGTTGAATGTCGCGTTCGATTTGTCGTTTGATCTGTTGCTGCTCAGTGAATGCCGCCGCTGTCGAATTTTTGTTTTCATTTTTCAAATCGAAATACTCAAAAAACTGGTTCATAATGACGATATTATCTGTAGAGAGGTGGGGAACACTTTTGGCGACGAGATGATACAAAGCCCGAATTTGCTCGTCGCTGAATTCATAGCCCGGCTTCGTCTTCAGCACGATCGAAGCCGAGGCTTCCCCTTTTTCATCGGAAACGAATACGCTCGGCTGCGGAAGATTAATCATCACTTTCGCGTCCTCGACGCCGTCGATCGTTTTGATTAAGTTGGCGAGCTCCGTTTGCATCGCCTTCAGTTTCACCATATTAAACTCGTTGTCGGTCATGCCGAAGCTCGCGTTTTGGCCGAAAAACGAATAATCGATGACCCCGCTGTTCGGAATGCCCTCGGCGGCCAGCTCGACTTTCAGCGCATCCACTTGCTCTTTCGGCACTTTAATTGTCGTGCCGCCATCCGTCACTTCGGCGGGAACACCGCGCTGATCCAGCGTCGCCTTGATTTGTCCGGCTTCTTGCGGCGTCAAATCGCTGTATAGCGGCACCATTTCCGTCCTGAAGGCGAAAAAAATGCCAAGGCCAAGGATCAAAAGGACCGCAGCCGCGCCTCCGGCGGCAAGCCATTTCTGTTTTTTCGTCCGCTCTTGCCAAAACAAACGGGCCCGGCCCCACCACTCTTTCCACTTGTTGCTCATACGATTCCCCCGATCATCCAGCCATACAGCCGCCGCGGCCACCGTTCGGCCATGGCGGGCTCTGTATGTATCGTCCCTTGCCGTCTACAACGGCATGCGCATCATTTCCTGGTACGCCTCAACCGCTTTGTTGCGGATTTCGATCGTCAGTTGCAGCGCGATGCTTGCCTTTTGCGCCGCGATCATCACATCATGCAATTGGACGTTTTCCCCACGGACAAGCTTTTCTGTCAGCGCATCCGCCTCGATTTGTGCGTTATTGACATTGTTGAGCGCTTCTTTGAAAAAGGCGGCGAACTGCTTTTGCACCGCTGCCGGCTTCACCGGGCTTGAAGCGGCGGCCGCCGGCGCCAGCCCGATGCGGCTCACTCCATCAACCATTTGTCATTCCTCCTCTTCGGCTTATTTCCCGATTTCAAGCGCCTTCATGAGCATCCCTTTTGAAGCGTTCAGCGCGGTGACATTCGCCTCATACGAGCGCGTCGCACCGATCAAATCGACCATTTCTTTGAGCGGTTCGACGTTTGGCAGGCGAACGTAGCCATCTGCGCCCGCATCCGGATGGTCCGGGTCGTAGACGAGTTTAAACGGAGCCGGATCGTCAGCAATTTCGCGCACCCGAACGCCGTTGCCGACAGCTTCAGCACGTCCGAGGGCGGCCTGCAAATAGCCCGAAAACGACCCGCTGCGCGGTTCAATGATGACCATTTTGCGGCGGTACGGCTCCCATTCGCCGTTGACAAGGCGGGCCCGCGTCGTATCGACGTTAGCGATGTTGGAGGCGATCACGTCCATGCGCAACCGTTGGGCGGTCAACGCCGAAGCCGAAATGTTTAGACTTTGAAACAAAGACACCCGTTATTTCCCTCCTTTAATCACTGTTTTCAACGTTGTAAATTTGCCGTTGAGCCGCTCGATTAAGGCATTGTAATAAATTTGGTTTTCTGCTAGTTTTGACATTTCTTGATCGATATCGACACTGTTTCCATTATGATTGTAACTCACCGTTGTGTCCGTCGTCACGATGATTTTTCCATTTTGTTCGTTTGGAAACGAAAAATGCTTCGGATTCGTCCGTTTGGCCTCAAGGGCAAGCGCCCGGTCAAGCTCCGCCTGAAAGCGCACATCTTTCGCCTTATAGCCCGGCGTATCGGCGTTGGCGATGTTGTCGGCGATCGCCTGTTGGCGAAGCGCAGCGTAGCGAAGCCCTTGTTCAAGCCAACCGATCGTCGCTGAAAAGAGCGCCAATGGAATCCCCTCTTTTCTCCTATTTTTCGACAATTTCTGCTAATTTTCATTTTACGGGAAAGAAAACCTAATGTATAGACGGAACTTGGTACTATTTTTCGAAGATGCCATGACAGAAAAACGATGCCAAAGATGTTTGTCAACAACAAAAAACCCGCCGGGACAAAATACCCAGCGGGCTTAGGCAGCTATGCCGTTCAGCTTGATTTCAATTTTTCCAGTTCGCTTAAAAACTTGTCATTCAATACTTTAATGTACGTTCCTTTCATGCCGAGCGAGCGCGATTCGATGACGCCGGCGCTTTCAAGCTTGCGCAGGGCGTTGACGATCACCGAACGGGTGATGCCGACGCGGTCGGCGATTTTGCTGGCGACAAGCAGCCCTTCCGTTCCGTCAAGCTCTTCAAAAATATGTTCAATCGCCTCAAGTTCGCTGTAAGAAAGCGAGCTGATCGCCATTTGCACGACCGCCTTGCTGCGCGCTTCCTCTTCGATTTCTTCCGCTTTTTCACGCAAAATTTCCATGCCGACGACCGTTGCGCCATACTCGGCCAAAATCAGGTCATCGTTATCAAACTCGCGATCAAGGCGCGACAAAATAAGCGTGCCGAGCCGTTCGCCTCCGCCGTTGATCGGAACGATCGTCGTCAAACCGGTTTTGAACAAGTCACGATTTTCCACTGGAAACGCCGTATATTCGCTATTAATATCGATATTAGGGGACGTTTCCGTAATGTTGAACAAGTTTTTCGTGTATTCTTCCGGAAACTGGCGCTCCTCAAGCATCCGTTTCATCCGTTCGTTTTCAATCGACTGTTTAATGGCGAAGCCAAGCAGTTTGCCGCGGCGGCTGACGACGAACACGTTCGCTTCAATGACATCGCAAAGCGTTTCCGCCATCTCTTTGAAATTGACCGGCCGCCCGGCTGCCTTCTGCAGCATGGCGTTGATTTTTCGTGTTTTCTCTAGCAAGTTCATCGAGTCCATCTCCTCCTCATAAAATAAATTCGCTCAAATCTTTGTTTTTGACGATGCTGCCGAGTTTTTGCTCAACGTATTGCGGCGTGATGACGACTTTGTCGAGCCCGATATCGGGCGCTTCAAACAGCAAATCCTCAAGCAGTTTTTCCAAAATCGTATGCAGCCGGCGCGCGCCGATGTTGTCGGTCGTCTGGTTGACTTCGAAGGCCACTTCGGCAATCTTACGAATAGCATCGTCAGAAAATTCAAGACTTATACCTTCTGTTGCCAAAAGTGCCTGATATTGTTTAATGAGCGCATTATTCGGCTCGACCAATATACTTACGAAATCGTCAACCGAAAGTTTCGCCAACTCGACGCGGATCGGAAACCGGCCTTGCAGCTCAGGGATCAAGTCGGACGGCTTCGCCATATGAAACGCGCCGGCGGCGATGAACAAAATATGGTCCGTTTTGACCGGTCCGTATTTCGTCATGACCGTCGATCCTTCGACGATCGGCAAGATGTCGCGCTGCACCCCTTCGCGCGAGACGTCGGCCGAGCCGGACACCGCCCCGCTGCGGGCAATTTTATCAATTTCATCGATAAAGATGATGCCCGACTGTTCGGCGAGGCGGACCGCCTCTTGCGTCACTTCATCCATGTCGATCAGTTTTTGCGCTTCTTCATTGATGAGCACTTTGCGCGCTTCACTCACTTTCAGGCGCCGCTTTTTGCGTCGCTTCGGCATGAGGCTGCTCAAGGCGTCCTGCATGTTCATCCCCATCTGCTCAATGCCTGCCCCTTGCAAAAAGTCAAACCATAACGGCGTCTGTTCCTCGATTTCAATCGTGACCATCTCATTTTCGAGCTGGCCGTTTGCCAGCTGCCAGGCGACTTGACGCCGTTTTTGCTCGATTTGTTCGTCCTCATGGCCGTAGCTGTTGTCCGACGGATTCCCTTGGCCGCCAAACAACAGCTCGAGCGGGTTTTTGATCGTTTGTTTTTGTTTGCCCGGAACGAGCAGTTCAACGAGCCGCTTGTTCGCCTGTTGTTCAGCTCGGTCTTTCACCTCGTTCATTTTTCGTTCTTTCACGATCCGAACTGACGTTTCCACCAAATCGCGCACCATCGATTCGACGTCGCGCCCGACATAACCGACTTCCGTAAATTTCGTCGCCTCAACCTTGATAAACGGCGCGCCGACGAGCTTCGCGAGACGGCGGGCGATCTCCGTCTTCCCGACCCCGGTCGGGCCGATCATTAAAATGTTTTTCGGCATTACTTCATCGCGCAGTTTTTCATCGAGCAAACTGCGGCGGTACCGGTTGCGAAGCGCGATCGCCACCGCCTTTTTCGCCTCTTTTTGTCCGACGATAAACTGGTCGAGCTTCTCAACAATTTGCCGTGGAGTCAACGATTCCGCCATCATCGGCCTCCTCCTTTTTACAGCTCTTCGACAATAATATGGCTGTTCGTATAAACGCAAATGTCAGCGGCGATCTCCAGCGCCGCCTTGGCAATCTCCTTGGCGGTCATCGAGCCGCCGGCGTACTTCTTCAACGCACGCCCAGCAGCCAACGCATACTGACCGCCCGAGCCGATGGCGAGCATGCCGTCATCCGGTTCAATCACTTCCCCTGTGCCGGAAATCAGCAGCAAATGTTCCTTATCCATGACAATCAACATCGCCTCAAGGCGGCGCAGCACTTTATCGCTCCGCCACTCTTTCGCCAGCTCGACGGCCGCGCGCGGCAAGTTGCCGTTGACCTGTTCCAGCTTGCCTTCAAACATTTCAAACAGCGTAAACGCGTCCGCCACTGAGCCGGCAAAGCCGGCTAGCACTTTGCCTTGAAACAGGCGCCGCACTTTTTTCGCCGTATGCTTCATCACGACGGCGTTGCCGAACGTCACTTGGCCGTCGCCAGCCATCGCCGCTGCGCCGTTATGGCGGATGGCAAAAATCGTCGTTGCATGAAAGCGTTCCATCGCTTTCCCCTCCTTACATGCGGGCTATGCCCGCGGATGCGCCTGCAAATAAATACGCCGCAACCGGTCTTTCGTTACATGTGTATACACTTGCGTCGATGACAAATGCGCATGTCCGAGCAGTTCCTGCACCGAACGGAGATCGGCCCCTTCGTTGAGCAAATGAGTCGCAAACGTATGCCGAAGCACATGCGGGCTGATGTTTTGCGTCAGCGCAGCAGCTTCGACAATCCGATCCAAAATATGGCGCACTCCCCGAGGCGTGAGCGGATTGCCTCGGGCGTTGACAAATAAATAGCGGTGATCCGCCCGCAGCTTTCTGGTCAGCTCGCGTCGGCCCCCATGAATATACCGTTCAAGCGCTTCGCGGGCCGGACGGCCAAACGGAACGTAGCGCTGCTTGTTTCCTTTGCCGTGAATGAGCACAGTTTCCGCAACAAAATCGACATCAGACAGCTGTATGTGACAACATTCACTAACCCGAGCGCCAGTCGCGTACAACAACTCAAGCAGCGCCGCATTGCGCTGGCCGAGGGCCGTATTTTCATCATTGACAAGAAACAATGCTTCTAATTCTTTCGGGTATAAAAAATTAGGAATTTTTTGCTCTTTCTTCGGCAGTGTCGCAAGCGCAAACGGATTTTCGGCCGCCCGCCCTTCGCGCATCAAAAATTTGTAAAAGCTGCGCAAACTGGAAATTTTACGGGCGACCGAACGGCTGGCCAAATGCTGGCCATACAGTTTCGTCAAATATAAGCGGACGTCGCTGTAGGCGACTTGGTCAAGCTCATTGATCCCTTCTTCGTTCATGAACTGGAAAAACTGCTCAATATCGCGCCGGTAGCACGCAATAGTATATTGTGAATAATTTTTCTCGATTTGTAAATATTCCATGAACAATTGTAACGCAAATGTCGCATTTTTCATCGCCTCACCCCGCAATGCCTCTACATCGTACCATATGATTGGTTGCAGCGCAACTATTTTTTTCTAAAATTCTGAATTGTGTTCAACACTCCGTTATGTTTCCGGCTGTTCTTCATAATCGCAGGCCGTGCATTGCACTTGCACGCCTTTTTTTAACTTTTTCTCGACAAGCAGGCCGCCGCATTTCGGGCATGGGCGGGCAAGCGGCTTATCCCAGGAGACAAAATCGCACTCCGGAAAGCGGCTGCAACCGTAAAAGATCCGCTTTTTCTTCGTGTTGCGCTCGACAATCTCTCCTTCATGGCACTTCGGGCATTTGACGCCGATTTGTTTGACGATCGGCTTCGTATGGCGGCATTCGGGAAAATTGGAGCAGGCGATAAACTTGCCGAAGCGGCCCATTTTGTACACCATCGGGCTGCCGCATATGTCGCAGTCGATCCCGGCCGGCTCGTCTTTAATCTCCACTTCGCGCATTTCTTTTTCCGCCACTTTCAACCTTTTCTCGAACTCGCGGTAAAACTCATCGACGACTTTGATCCATTCCACTTTTCCCTCTTCAATTTCATCCAGCTCTTTTTCCATTTTCGCCGTAAACTCGACATCGATGATTTCCGGGAAAAACTCTAGCATCAGCTCGACAACGATTTCCCCGAGCTCCGTCGGGACGAACCGTTTGTTTTCCAACACGACGTAGTTGCGTTTTTGGATCGTATCGAGCGTCGGGGCGTAGGTCGATGGGCGGCCGATGCCGAGCTCCTCCAACGTTTTGACAAGGCGCGCTTCCGTATAGCGCGGCGGCGGCTGGGTAAAGTGCTGCTTCGGGTCGACCGCCTCGCTCTTGACCGTCTCCCCTTCCGTCAAGTCCGGAAGAAGCCGGTCTTGCTCTTCCGCTTGATCGTCCGTCCCTTCAATATACACTTTCATAAACCCCGGAAACTTCACCGTCGAGCCGCTCGCGCGGAACACGACGCCGTTGTTTTCCAGCTCGACGCTCATGGTGTCGAGCACCGCCGCCGCCATCTGGCTGGCGATAAACCGTTCCCAAATGAGTTTATACAACCGAAACTGGTCGCGCGTCAAATATGGCTTCACGTTCTCCGGATCGCGAAACGCCGAGGTCGGGCGAATCGCCTCGTGGGCGTCTTGGGCGTTCGCGCTGTTCTTTTCTTTCCGCTTCTCCTGACTGACGTACGCCGCGCCGAATTTGGCCTCAATGTACGCTGCCGCCTCTTGCTGCGCCGTTTCGGCGATGCGCGTCGAATCGGTGCGCATGTACGTAATGAGCCCGACCGTTCCTTCGCTGCCGAGGTCGATCCCTTCGTACAGCTGCTGGGCGATCATCATCGTCTTTTTCGTGCGGAAATTCAGCTTGCGCGCCGCTTCCTGCTGCAGTGACGATGTGGTAAATGGGGGCACCGGGCTGCGTTTTCGCTCCCGCTTTGTCACCGTTTTCACCGTAAACGCGGTCCCGCTCAAGCGGGCGAGCACCGCTTTGACGTCCGCTTCCGTTTTTAATTCCCGCTTTTCGCCGTCCATCCCGTAAAACGAAGCCGCAAACGCCTCATCCCCTTTTTGAAACGTCGCTTGAATCGTCCAATATTCTTCCGGCTGAAACTGGCGAATTTCTTTTTCCCGGTCGATGATGAGGCGCAGCGCAACCGATTGGACGCGGCCGGCGCTCAACCCTTTTTTGACTTTTTTCCATAAGAGCGGGCTGATGTTGTAGCCGACGAGGCGGTCGAGCACGCGCCGCGCCTGTTGGGCGTCGACAAGATTCATGTTGATGGAGCGCGGCTGCTGGAACGACTGCTGAATGGCATCCTTTGTAATTTCATGAAAAACGACGCGGCAGTCTGAGTGAATGTCTAAATCGAGCATGTGGGCCAAATGCCAGGCGATCGCTTCCCCTTCCCGATCCGGGTCGGCGGCAAGAAACACTTTTTTCGCCTTTTTGGCCGCCGTTTTCAGCTCCTTAATCACCTGGCCTTTGCCGCGAATCGTAATATATTTCAATGCGTAGCCGCGGTCTATATCAACGCCCATCTGGCTTTTTGGCAAATCGCGAACGTGTCCCATCGAAGCTTTGACCGTATATTTTTTTCCTAAGTACCGCTCGATCGTCTTCGCTTTCGTTGGCGATTCGACGATAACCAAGTAGTCTGACATCCATCTTCCACCCCTAGGAAGTAAATTGAAATCTTCATTATTATTAATGATTATTGCCGCATTTGTCAAACATGATCATTATACGTACGGGAATTCGACGATGATGTCTTCCGCTTCCTGCACTAGTTTTGCCCCGTGCTGAATAAGCGTATTCGGCCCGGCTGCCTCGGCCGCCCCGATCGGACCGGGGACGGCAAACACTTCCCGCCCTTGCTCGAGCGCATACGCGGCGGTGATGAGCGAACCGCTTTTCCGTTTCGCTTGCACGACGAGCGTGCCGAGCGACAGTCCGCTGATGATGCGGTTGCGCGCCGGAAAGTGCCATGCCTGCGGCTTCGTTGCCGGCGGATGTTCGGCGATGACAAGCTGTTCATTCATCAAATAGCGGGCGAAGGGCCAGTGCGCTTTCGGGTAAACATGATCCAGCCCGCCGGCGATGACGGCGATCGTCGTTCCGCCGTACTTGACGGCAAGTCGATGGGCATGAATGTCGATGCCGGCAGCCAGCCCGCTGACGATCGTCCATCCGGCGGCCGAAAGGGGCGGAACAAGCTTGTCAAGCGCTTCGAGCCCGTCTTTGGTCGGGCGCCGCGTGCCGACGATGCTGATCAACTTTGTTTGTTGAAGCAAGCCGGCGTTCCCTTTTGCATACAGCACCCATGGCGGCGCGTAAATATGCTTTAACAGCGGCGGATAGTGATCATCGAACACGGTTATGACGTGAATGCGGCGAGCTTGATACGTTTTGATGAGCCGGTGAAGATCAATGGAATGCAGGTCGCGGAAAAAAGCGGCGAATTGTTGAGAAGTAAGCGGAACGAGCGGGCGAAGGGATTGAGGGGGCATGAAAAATGGAGCGGCAAGCGTCGGGTCCGCGTCAAGCAGAGAGCGGATCGTCTTCCAGCCGGCTCCGCGGCAATGGTGAAGATGAATGAGCCGGTCGCGAACTGTATCGTACATACCATTCTCCTTTCTGCGTCAATGGCAAACAGCGCCCCGCACGGCAACGTGCGGGGCCCCATGTTAATGCGTTTTGCATTTTTCGTATAAACCGCGCTCTTTCAAGACCGAAATGAGCGTTTCGCCGATGACGGCCGGCGTTTCCGCTACTTTGATGCCGCATTCGGTCATTTTCTTGATTTTTTCCGCCGCCGTGCCTTTGCCGCCGGAAATGATGGCGCCGGCATGGCCCATCCGTTTGCCCGGAGGCGCCGTTTGCCCGCCGATAAAGCCGACGACCGGCTTCGTCATGTTCGCTTTCACCCATTCGGCCGCTTCTTCTTCCGCCGTGCCGCCGATTTCGCCGATCATAATGACCGCGTACGTCTCCTCGTCTTCGTTAAACGCCTTCAGCACATCGATGAAGTTCGTGCCGTTGACCGGGTCGCCGCCAATGCCGACCGCCGTCGATTGGCCGATGCCGGCTTGCGTCAATTGGTGAACCGCTTCATACGTCAGCGTGCCGGAGCGCGAGACGATGCCGACGTGCCCTTTTTTATGGATGTAGCCCGGCATAATGCCGATTTTGCACTCTTCCGGCGTAATGACGCCCGGGCAGTTCGGGCCGATGAGGCGAGTCTTTTTCCCTTCCATGTACCGCTTCACTTTCACCATATCGAGCACCGGAATGCCTTCGGTGATGCAGACGACAAGATCAAGCCCGGCGTCGACCGCTTCCATAATGGCGTCTGCAGCAAACGCCGGCGGAACGTAAATGACCGAGGCGTTCGCGCCTGTTTTTTCGACCGCTTCGGAAACGGTGTCAAACACCGGCACGCCTTCGACTTCCGTGCCGCCTTTGCCCGGCGTAACGCCGCCGACAATGTTCGTGCCGTATTCAATCATCTGTTTTGTATGAAACAGCCCTTGCGAACCGGTAATCCCTTGTACGATCACTTTCGTATCTTTATTGACAAAAACGCTCACGTGTCTCCCTCGCTTTCTTAACGTACTAGCTCGACGATTTTTTGCGCGCCGTCCGCCATCGATTCCGCCGCTGTAATGTTCAAGCCCGATTCTTCTAAAATCTTTTTCCCGAGCTCGACGTTCGTGCCCTCAAGACGGACGACAAGCGGAAGCGTGAGGCCGACTTGCTTCGTCGCTGCGACGATGCCGCTCGCGATGACGTCGCATTTCATAATGCCGCCGAAAATGTTGACGAAAATGCCTTTCACGTTCGGGTCCGACAAAATGATTTTGAACGCTTCCGTCACTTTTTCCTCGCTGGCGCCGCCGCCGACATCGAGGAAGTTGGCCGGCTCGCCGCCGTAATATTTGATGATGTCCATCGTCGCCATCGCCAAGCCGGCGCCGTTGACCATGCAGCCGATGTTGCCGTCAAGGGCGATGTAGTTCAAGTCGTATTTCGATGCTTCAACCTCTTTCGGATCTTCTTCGTCCAAATCGCGGTATTCGAGCACGTCCGGGTGGCGGTACAACGCGTTCGAATCAAAGTTCAGCTTCGCGTCAAGCGCCATCACCTTGCCGTCGCCGGTGACGACAAGCGGGTTGATTTCGGCGATCGAGCAGTCTTTGTCGACAAACACTTGGTACAAGCCCATCATAAATTTGACCGCTTGGTTGACGAGATGCTTCGGAATGTTGATGTTGAACGCCAAGCGGCGCGCTTGGAACGCCTGCAGCCCGACGGCCGGGTCAATGTACTCTTTGAAAATTTTCTCCGGCGTTTTCGCCGCGACTTCTTCGATTTCCGTGCCGCCTTCTTCCGAGCCCATCAACACGACGCGCGAGGTGGCGCGGTCGACGACAAGGCCGATATAGTATTCTTTTTGGATGTCGCACCCTTCTTCAATCAACAGCCGTTTCACTTCTTTTCCTTCCGGGCCGGTTTGGTGGGTGACGAGCACTTTGCCGAGCAGTTCGCTGGCGTATGTACGGACTTCCTCTAAGCTTTTCGCCACTTTCACCCCGCCCGCTTTGCCGCGCCCGCCGGCATGAATTTGCGCCTTGACAACGCATACCGGCGTGCCGAGCGCTTTGGCGGCTTCCACTGCTTCATCAACCGTGAACGCGACGCGGCCGTTCGGCACGCTTACGCCATAGCTTCGCAAAATTTCTTTTGCTTGGTATTCATGAATGTTCATGCGCCAACCTCCTATGTATGAAACTGAAAAAGTCTTAGCGCTTTCATTTTATACCTAACATTTCCCGCTTGTCCACCGTTTCGCCGCAAAATTGAGAAATTAGGAGATTGGAAAATCATCCCTTTTCCCCCTCCGTTTCCTGTTTCGCCGCCTGATCCAGCTGATAAAGGAACGCAAACAACTCCGCCACAACCGCATACAGCGCTTCCGGAATCGTGTTATCGATTTCCACTTTGCTGAGAAGTTCAACGAGCGACGGGTCCTTTCGAATCGGCACGCCATGCTGTCGGGCGGCAGCGATGATCGCTTCCGCCGCCGTTCCCGCTCCCTTCGCTTTCACGACAGGCGCTTCGTGAACCGCCGCGTCATAGGACAGGGCGACCGCTTTTTTCCGCTCCTCGCTCATACGCGCCAATCCACCTCGCTGCTGCAGCCGGCAAACGGCAGCACGGAAGGGGCCGGGGGACTAGCTTCGGCCGCTTTCACATCAATGCCCGACAGCAGATAACCGTGCGCCTGAAGACGCTCTTTCACCAGCGGGGCAAAGCGATGAGCGAGCTCCGGCAGCCTCGGATCATCGTGAAAAAGGGAAATGTGGACGATCCGCCGCTGCACACGCATATCGATCAAAATCCCGCCCAGTTGTTCGAGCGTGACGCTGCAAACGATGCGGCTATAATCGGGATCAAGCGCCCCTCCATCCTTCCGCCGCCCTTGCCAATAAACCGAAAAATCGTGGTTGCGCCCGCCCAGCGGCAAAGGAAAAGAAATCCAAATGTGCCCGACAGGCCCATCGCTTCCGGCGATGACGGCCATTCCGTCAAGGCGGTCAAGAAACGCTTCCGCCGCGGCTTCTGCCTCTTTGCTTCCCGCTCCGCCGAGCAGATGAAGAAGCAGCCGTCTCAACGAAGGAGCCATCGGCGGCGCGCCTCTTGTTTTCAACGCTTCGGCGAGCATCGCCTCATCCTCAAGCCCGAGGCGGCCAGCGATCCGCCTCAACCAATGAAACAGCGACAGCGCCGGGTCGCCGGCCGTGCGGACAGACGTCCACAGCTTCGCTTCCGCCTCTGACAGCGCACCGCTTTTGTAGGCGGCATCGACAGCGGCAAAGCGCGCGAAAAACGCTTCCTCGTCCGTCAGGCCGAGCAGCTTCCCGACTTCAGCAAACTGCCGCTGCTGCATGGCGTTCTGAATGGCGGCCATCCGTCCTGCCGGCAGCGGAACAAGCCCGAGGCGGAAAAGAAGCGCATGAGCCGGCCCCTCCGCTCCTTCTTCCGCTGTCAACAACAGGCGCACCGCTGCCTCATAGGCGAACAGCGGCGGCGAAAGAAGACGGTCGGCCGCCTGCTTGAACACCGGCGCCATCGGGCCTGAAGAACGTTCAGTGAACACCGCTTTTAGCCTTTCAAGCTGCACTGCGAGCGGCTCTCCGGTCCGCGCCGCCCACAGTGCGCGAAATACGGCGGGAGACGGCGGGAGGCGGCGGTGGAACAAATAAGCAAGCACCTCCTCCGCGTCGGCCGGCCGGCCGGTTTTCCGCACCGCTGCGGCCAGTTCCGCCGCTTCTTCTTTCGTTACGGCCGCGCCTGCCTTCAGCGCTTGGCGAAGCACCGGGAGCGCGGCCTCGGGCAGCTTCCACGCCTGCTGCCATCGGCGGACGACATCTTCACGGGGAACCGCCTGCTCCGGTTCGGAAAGCGCGACCGCTTTCCAGTAAACGTTGCTGCCGCTTTCCTTGATTTCAAACAAGTACGTGCGCCCGGCGGCAAGCGGCGCCTCGAGGCGGGCGCGCACGAGGCGGCCGCCGGTGCGGACAAGCGCTGTCCGCTCCCCCGTCTCCGCCTCTTCCACCCGCTCGATTCGGCCGACAACCGCCTGCCCCGGCCGAAACTGTCCGCTTGACGCCGCATCACGGACGGCGGCTACAGGAACGGTTCGTTCCATCCGCTCCACCATTTTGCTTTCCCCCTTTCGTCCCGGCCCGCATCCCAGCCGTGGGGCCGGCTAATTTTCAACGCCCGCCGCTTCCTTTACCGGCGCGAACGAGCGGCGATGCTCCGGCGTTATGCCGTAACGGCGGATCGCCTCGAGATGCTCCGGCGTCCCGTAGCCCATATGGCGGGCAAACCCGTACTGCGGATAGCGGCGGTCGAGCTCTTTCATCAGCCGGTCGCGCGTCACTTTGGCCATAATGGAAGCCGCGGCGATCGAAGCGCTGTTGGCATCGCCTTTCATCAGACGCCGCTGCGGCAGCGCGCACGGCACCGCCATCGCATCAACGAGCAAGTAGTCAGGCGGCGGCGACAGCGCGCTGACCGCCTTTGCCATCGCCTGTTTCGTCGCCTCGTAAATATTCCGCTCATCAATTTCCGCCGCACTGACAATGCCGATGCCGACCGCAACCGCACACGCCTCGATTTGCGCAAACAACGCCTCGCGCTTGGCTGCTGTCAGCCGTTTCGAATCGTCAAGCCCTGGCAAGTAGGCGTCAGGCGGCAAAATGACCGCCGCCGCGACGACCGGGCCAGCAAGCGGCCCGCGCCCGGCCTCGTCAATGCCGGCGATTCGTTCGATGCCGGCGGCGTACAGTTCACGCTCATAGCGCATCAACTCCTCCCAACGCCGCCGCATCGCTTTTTCCCGCTCTTTTTGTTTCACAAAACGGGCAAGCAGCGCCTGCACGCTTTTCCGTTCATCGCGCCGCAGCATCTCCCAGCGCGGGTCATCCTCGCCGCCAAGCTCCGGAAGCAGCGCTTCGATTTCTTTTACCGTGTACTCCTTCATGTTTCTCTCCCTTTTCTACTTATACTATCGGCCATGTTCAGCCGGCTGTGAAGCAAAAAACGCCCGCCGGACGCCATTACGTCCAGGAAGCGGGCGTTTCAAAACTCAACCGTCCTAATTTTTCGGTGCGAATGTCGTATAAGACAATGTCAGCGACCTTGTCATAGTCAATGCCGCCGCCCGCTGTCAGGCAGCCGCGCCGCCGGCCGATGGCGTCAAATAAGGCGACGATGTCATCGGGGATGCTGTCAAGGCGGTAGCGCTCCGACAGCCGTTCCGGATAATGGACTGACAAAAAGCGGAGCGCATAGGCAGCGACGTCTTGCAAGTTCAAAATTTCATCTTTGATCGCTCCGGTGACCGCGAGCTTGAAGCCGACGTCTTCATCCTCGAACTTTGGCCATAAAATCCCTGGCGTATCAAGCAGCTCCATTTCTTTGCCGACTTTGATCCATTGCTGGGCTTTCGTCACCCCCGGCTTATCGCCGGTTTTGGCGATATGGCGGCCGGCGAGCCGGTTGATGAGCGTCGATTTGCCGACATTCGGGATGCCGACAATGAGCGCCCGCACGGGGCGTGGATTTTTAATGCCCTTCGCCCGCATTTTCTCAAATTTCTCTTTTACCATTTCTTTGGCAATGAAAGCGATTTGCCTGACCCCCGTCCCGCTTTGCGCATCGATGGCGATGGCTGTTCGGCCTTGGCCGCGGAAATAGCGGATCCATTGCTCAGTCACGGCCTCATCGGCCATATCCGCCTTATTGAGCAAAATGAGGCGCGGCTTTTGTCCGAGAATGTCATCGATCATCGGGTTGCGCGATGACATCGGCAAACGGGCGTCAAGCAGCTCAAACGCTACGTCGATCAACTTTAATTTTTCTTGCACTTCCCGCTTCGCTTTTGCCATATGGCCGGGAAACCATTGAATCACTGTCATTGGCATCACCTGCCTCGTTTATTTCACAATCCGGGCGTCAGAAAGCGGCCAATACACAAGATTCGCCTTGCCAACGACTTTTGACATCGGAATGAAGCCGATATGGCGGCTGTCTTTGCTGTATCGGCGATTGTCGCCCATGACGAACAAATGCCCTTCCGGCACCGTGCTCCGCCCGGTCAATTCCTCAAGTGTAAACGGCTCGGTCAGCGGCCCGTCGGCAACCTGCTTTTTACGTTCGTCCAAATACGGCTCTTTATACGGTTTGCCGTTTACGTACAAGGTATCATTTTTGTACTCGATCCGGTCGCCCGGCAAGCCGATCACCCGTTTAATATAGTCTCTCCCTTCCTCGGCATGAAACACAATAATATCGAAACGATGCGGCATGCCGATTTTGTAGGCCAACTTATTGACAATCATCCGCTCGTGATTATGTAACGTCGGCATCATCGAAATGCCGTCGACGATAATCGGGGCAAAAATAAAGTAGCGGATGCCCCCGGCGAGCAAGACGGCAACGACGATCGCTTTCATCCATTCACGCCATTCGCTTTTTTTCTGTTCCATTGTCCACCCACCTAAATCAAAGTTTGCAGTCGTGGATCACTACCGTAATCATCATTGGCGGTAGTGAAAAAAGGAGCTTGAAAGCAAGCTCCTTTTCCGCTGTGATCCACCGTTGTCCATTATTGCGCTGCGTTCGTATTTTCCTTGATGCGCGCCGCTTTGCCGCGAAGTTCACGCAAGTAGTACAATTTCGCACGGCGAACTTTCCCGCGGCGGATGACTTCCAATTTTGCGATTTTCGGCGTATGCACCGGGAATGTGCGCTCAACGCCGACGCCATAGGACACTTTGCGGACAGTGAACGTTTCGCTGATGCCCGCTCCGCGCCGTTTGATGACGACACCTTCAAACACTTGGATGCGTTCGCGGTTGCCTTCCACAACTTTCACGTGGACGCGCACCGTGTCGCCCGGGCGGAAATCCGGCAAGTCGGTCCGCAATTGTTCTTTCGTGATCTCTTGGATTAAATGATGCATCATTTTCCACTCCTTCCACAGATGTTCATGCCAATGCGTTTGATCATTGCAGCGGAACATCGTTTTCCGTCCTTAAGCGGACTGCTTCAGTCACACAAAAGATATGATAGCATAAACGCCGGGCGCAAGCAATAGTTATTCGCATTGAGAGCCGCTGTTTTCCGTTTCGCGTTCATGTTCCCACTCTTTCAGCCATTGCTTTTGTTTCTCGGTGAGCGGATAGCCGGCGAGCAAATCCGGGCGGCGCAAAAACGTGCGCCGGAGCGACTCCTTCTCGCGCCATTCGGCAATGAGCTGGTGGTTCCCGGAAAGCAAAATGTCCGGCACTTTCATGCCGCGAAAGTCGGCTGGCCTTGTGTATTGCGGATACTCCAGCAGGCCGGAACTGAACGAGTCGTCAACCGGCGACGCTTCGTTGCCGAGCACGCCGGGCAGCAGGCGGACGACGCTGTCGACGATGACCATGGCGCCGAGCTCCCCGCCTGTTAAAATGTAATCGCCGATCGAAATTTCATCGGTCGCCAAATATTGGCGGATGCGCTCATCATATCCTTCGTAATGGCCGCAAATAAGCACCAAATGCTCTTCTTGGGCGAGCTCTTCTGCCTTTTTTTGCGTGTAGCGCTCGCCTTGCGGGCAAAGCAAAATAATGCGCGCGCCAGGCGAGCCGGCTGTCACATGTTCCACCGCGTCGAAAATCGGCTGCGGCTTCAGCACCATGCCGGCGCCGCCACCGTACGGGTAATCATCAACCGTCTTATGCTTGTTGTCGGCAAATTCGCGGAAGTCAACAAGCCGGATGTCCACCGCCCCTTTTTCTTGCGCCTTCTTTAAAATCGACTCATTCAATACGCCGGAAAACATGTCGGGAAACAGCGTCAAAATATCGATCCGCATCATTCAAGCAGCCCTTCCATCGGTCGGATGATGATCGTTTTTTGCGCCGGATCGACGCGAAGAACGACTTCGTCGATGTACGGAATGAGCGCATCGGTGCCGTCGCCGCGCCGGACGACCCAGACGTCGTTCGCCCCCGGCGTTAAAATTTCCCTGACCGTGCCGATCGTTTCTCCTTCTTCCGTTACGACGGTACAGCCGATGATTTCATGGAAATAATACTCGCCTTCCGCGAGTTCACCGAGCTGGCTTTCCGGCACTTTCAGCATCGCTCCTTTAAACGGTTCGACATCGTTGATGCTGTCATAGCCTTCAAACGACAGCAAGTCGAACGATTTATGGACGCGATGGCTTTTCACCGTCACTTCGATCGGCTCGCTGTCGCGTTCGCGGAAAATGTACAGCTTGTTTCCTTTTTTGTATCGCTCTTCCGGAAAATCGGTGCGGGAAATGACGCGCACTTCGCCGCGAATGCCGTGCGTATTGACGATTTTGCCGACGTTAAACCATCGTTCCATTCTTTGCTCCCTCCTTAGCGAATCTCTTTCACGACGCCGTCTTCAACGATAATGGCGCGCGTTTTCGTCACCTCTTCCCAGCGGTCGCCGACGTTCACCTCAATGAGCGCCTCGACTTCCCGCTCTTTCAATTCACTTCCTAACGGTAGCATATGTAACTGTTCAAGCTGAAACTCAAGCAGCTTGATTTTCTCCATCCGGTCGTCGATTTCTTTGGCAAAATATTGCTTTACAAGACTAGCCGGGTATTTCCCGCTTTTTTCCATCCGCTTTTGCTCGAAGCGAAGCTGGCCGCACTCGCGCTCCAACTGCTGCTTGCGCGCCGCAAATGCCGCCGCAAGCTCTTGTTTGCTCCGCTCGGTGACAACTTGCCGCACTTCGACCGTTTGAATGAGCTTCATCCCCATCCCCCTTTACGGCGATATCAAAAAAGGGAGAGGAACATCCTCACCCTTTTTCTTTCACGTGCACAATCACCCGCTTGGGCGATCCAGCGGCGGCGGCATAGACGACCGTGCGGATCGCATGGATCGTCCGTCCTTGTTTGCCGATCACTTTGCCGATATCGTCATCGTGCACCGACAGTTCATAGATGACGGCCGTCTCTTCCTCACGGGTTTCGACCGCCACCGCCTCCGGATGATCGACAAGCGCCTTGACGATCGTTTCAATGAGCGGTTTCATGTGCATCCCGCTTATTTGCCGTATTTCAAGTTATGGAACTTCTCTAAAATGCCTTGTTTCGACAGCAAGCTGCGCACCGTGTCGGACGGTTTGGCACCGTTTTGCAGCCATTTGAGCGCCAGCTCTTCATCGATTTTGATTTCGGCTGGCTCCGCAACCGGATTGTATGTGCCGATCGTTTCAATGAAGCGGCCGTCGCGCGGCGAGCGGGAATCCGCCACAACAATGCGGTAAAACGGTTTTTTCTTTGCGCCCATGCGTTTTAAACGAATTTTTACTGCCATAGTTTGTACGCACCTCCGTATAGTGTTCACACAAGATAGTATATTAACAATTCTTTTTCCGTTTGTAAAGGTTTTTCGCTTAACAGAACATCATTTACATAAATGGGAAGCGAAATCCTTTTTTCTTCCCTTTGGGCATATTCGTCATCATTTTCATCATTTTTTTCATGTCATCAAATTGCTTGAGCAGCCGGTTGACGTCTTGCACGGTCGTGCCGCTCCCTTTGGCGATCCGCCTTTTGCGGCTAGCGTTGATGATTTCCGGATGCATTTTCTCCTCTTTCGTCATCGAGCGGATGATCGCTTCGACGCGGGCGATTTGCTTTTCATCGACTTGAATGTTGGAAAGCCCTTTGATTTTATTGGCTCCCGGCAGCATTTTAATCAGTTCGTCAAGCGGTCCGAGCTTGCGCACTTGGCCGAGCTGCTCCAAAAAGTCGTCAAGCGTGAAGGTGGCCGTGCGCATTTTTTGTTCGAGCTCTTTCGCCTTCTCCTCATCAACGGCGGCCTGCGCTTTTTCAATGAGCGTCAAGACATCGCCCATCCCTAAAATGCGGGACGCCATCCGCTCCGGATGAAACGGCTCGAGCGCATCCAGTTTTTCGCCCATCCCGGCGAACTTGATCGGCGCTCCCGTCACGGCGCGAATCGACAGCGCCGCCCCGCCGCGCGTGTCGCCATCGAGCTTCGTCAAAATAACGCCGGTGATGCCGAGCTGTTCATGGAAGCTTTGCGCGACATTGACGGCGTCTTGACCGGTCATGGCGTCGACAACGAGGAAAATTTCGTCCGGCTTGACCGCCTCTTTCATTTGCTTCAGTTCATCCATGAGCGCCTCATCAATGTGAAGGCGGCCGGCCGTGTCGATCAGCACATAGTCGTAATGCTCTTCTTTCGCCCGCTCGAGCGCCTGTTTCGCGATCTCGACTGGATTGGCGTCCTCGCCGAGCGAAAAGACAGGAACGTTCAGCTGTTTGCCGAGCGTCTCCAGCTGCTTGATCGCCGCCGGGCGGTAGACGTCAGCAGCGACCAGCAGCGGCTTCCGGTTATGGCGCTTGCGCAGCAAGTTGGCGAGCTTCCCGGTCGTTGTCGTCTTCCCAGCCCCTTGCAGTCCAACCATCATGACGACCGTCGGCGGCTTTTTGGCGACCGCGATTTTGCTCTGTTCGCCGCCCATTAACGCCGTCAGCTCCTCTTTGACCACTTTAATCACCTGCTGGCCCGGCGTCAAGCTTTTCATCACTTCCTGCCCGACGGCCCGTTCGCCCACCCGTTTGATGAAATCTTTGACGACTTTAAAGTTGACGTCAGCCTCGAGCAAAGCGAGGCGCACTTCGCGCATCATCTCTTTGACATCCGCTTCGGTGACTTTCCCTTTGCCGCGGATGCGGTTCATCACCTGCTGCAAACGTTCGGACAATCCTTCAAACGCCATGGCGGCCACCCCCTTTTTTTAATCAAGTTCATCCAGCTCGCGGACAAGCGCCGCCAATTCGGCGTCAGCGCCGTAATGCCGGCTGATGTAGTCTTTCAGCCGCTCGATGGCCTGCCGCCGCTGTTCATATTTTTGCAGCAGCCCGAGCTTCTCTTCATACTGCTCAAGCATCGCTTCTGTGCGCCGGATGTTATCGTACACCGCCTGGCGGCTCACCTCATATTGTTCAGCAATTTCCCCGAGGGAGTAGTCGTCCAAGTAGTACAGCGCCATGTAATTGCGCTGTTTCGGCGTCAGCAGCGCGTGATAAAAATCATACAAATAGTTCATGCGCATCGTTTTTTCGAGCACCGAACGCTCCCTCCCCCGTTGTTAAGTAAATTCCCTTTACAAGTGAGTGTACTTTGTTTTCCGGCTCTTGTCAAGATGAGGACGATTTTTCCCCCCATAAAAGCAAGGCTGGGGCGCGGTTGGCCGCCAGCCTGGCGGGAAAACACGGATGCAGGCCGCGCCGATGCCGTACGAGCCGCTAAACGGCATGCAACTGGCCAACTAGCCGTTATTGTTCATCGAACAAACCGGCAAACAGTCCGTATACATATTTTTCTGCATCAAACGGCTGCAAATCGTCCATCTTTTCGCCGAGGCCGACGAATTTCACCGGGATGGCCAGCTCGTTGCGAATGGCGAGCACGATGCCGCCTTTTGCCGTTCCGTCGAGCTTTGTCAACACGATGCCGGTCACATCGGTCGCTTCTTTAAACAGCTTCGCCTGACTCATCGCATTTTGCCCGGTCGTCGCATCAAGCACAAGCAGCACTTCATGCGGAGCGCCCGGGATTTCGCGGCTGATGACGCGCTTCACTTTTTCAAGCTCTTTCATTAAGTTCACTTTGTTTTGCAGCCGCCCGGCTGTGTCGCACAACAACACGTCAACGCTGCGTGCTTTTGCCGCCTGAATGGCGTCGTACATAACGGCCGCCGGGTCGGAGCCGGCCGCCTGCTTAATGACATCGACCCCAACGCGTTCGCCCCATACTTCCAACTGCTCGATCGCTCCGGCGCGGAACGTGTCGCCTGCGGCCAAGAGCACCGATTTCCCTTCCGATTTCAGCTTATGCGCCAGTTTTCCGATCGTCGTCGTCTTGCCAACGCCGTTGACGCCGACGAACAATATGACCGTCAGCCCTCCTTCTTGCATATTCAAGGCGGAAAGCTCGTTGTCATCGGCGCCGGCGCGGTAAATGTCAATCAGTTTTTCCGCGATCACGTCGCGCATTTGCGCCGAATCTTGAATGTTGCGGCGCTTCACTTCCATTTTCAGCTCATCGACCAGTTCCATGACGGTCGCCACGCCGACGTCAGCGGCGATTAAAATTTCCTCCAGCTCTTCGAAAAATTCCTCATCGACTTTCCGGTAGCGGGCGATCAAGTCGTTCACTTTCCCGGCGAGTGAATCGCGCGTTTTCGACAGCCCTTCCTTAAACTTTTCCGTGACGGCATCCGCCTGTTTTGTCCACTTTTCTTTCAACTTTTGAAAAAAGCCCATCGAGGCTCCTCCTTTCTATGACGACACGAGTTGCTTGGAGTCTTCCAAACGGACGGAAACGAGCTTCGAGACGCCCGATTCTTGCATCGTGACGCCATACAGCACGTCCGCCTCTTCCATCGTCCCTTTCCGGTGGGTGATGACGATAAATTGCGTATCGCGGCTGAACCGCTTCAAATATTGGGCGTAGCGCTGCACGTTCGCTTCATCAAGCGCCGCCTCGACTTCATCGAGGACGCAAAACGGCACTGGGCGCACTTTTAAAATCGAGAACAAAAGGGCGATCGCCGTCAACGCCCGCTCACCGCCTGAAAGCAGGCTTAAGTGCTGCAGCTTTTTCCCCGGCGGCTGGGCGACGATCTCCACCCCGGTTTCAAGCAAGTCGTTCGGGTCAGTCAGGCGCAAATCGGCGCGCCCGCCGCCGAACAGCTCGCGGAACACCTCGCCGAAATGAGCGCGGATTTGTTCGAACGTTGAAAAAAACCGTTTTTTCATTTCCTCGTCCATTTCGTCGATCACTTGATGGAGCGTCGCTTTCGCCTCTTCCAAATCGGCTTTTTGCTCGCTCAAAAAACGGTGCCGTTCGGAAACGCGCTCATATTCATCGATCGCTCCTAAATTGACGGTGCCGAGCTCATCGATGGCGCGCTTGATCAGCTTCACTCGCTTGCGCGCCTCTTCGGCCCCGATTTCAAGCGGATAGGCCAAACGGGCCGCCTCAAACGACATTCCATACTCTTCGCCAAGCCGGGTGAGCAAGTTATCAAGCTCAACGTCCAGCCGGTTCAACTTCACTTCTTCGTCTTTGACCACATCGACAAGCTGTTTATGCTGGCGCTTCGCTTCTTTCCATTCCCGCTCCAAATGCTCAAGCCGCCCTTGGCAGTCAAGCCGCTGTTCGCGGCGGCTGGCGATGAGTTCAATCGTTTTTTGCTTGTCTTCTAGCTTTTGCTGCCGCTGTTGCTCCAGTTCGTCCTCGTTCCAGGACGGCGCGTTCATTTCGGCGGCAAGGGCGGCGCGCTCCCGTTCGGCTGCTTCGAGCTCGCGGGCCGTTTCAGCCAATTCCGTTTCAAGCTCCTCCACTGTCCGCCGCGCGTGTTTCACCCGTTCTTTCGTCTCGGCCAAAGCGACTTTTTGTTCTGTGATCGCGGCTTGCAGCGCTTCTTTTGTCGTTTGCTCCGTCTGTTTTTGCGCCTGCAGCCGGCTGATGTCGTCGTCAATCGCTTGCAGCTTTCCGGCAAGCTGCTCAAGCTGTCTGTCAACGGCGACGAGACGGCGGTTGAGTTCCGCCGCTTCACGCTCATCGTTCGCTTTTTCTTCATCGTACAGCGCGAGCCGCTCGTCGATCCGCTTTTTTTGCCAGTCGAGTTCGCGTTGTTCGTCTTTTTGCGCCTGCAACGACTGCTGCAGCGCCGCCATCTTCTCTTGCAGCGCAGCCGCCTCCCGTTCCCGCTCCGCCCGCTCTCGCTCTTTCCCTGCGATATCGCGCTCGAGCCGGGCGATCGTTTCATCCATTTCACGCAATTTGGCAGCCATCGCCTCGAGCTCGCGGGCTCGGCCCAACAGCGAAGCCGTCTTTTTCGCCGCCCCGCCGCCGGTCATCGCGCCGCCCGGACTGACGACATCGCCGTCAAGGGTGACGAGCCGATAGCGGTACTGAAGGAGTTTGGCGAGTTCATTGGCTCCTTTTAAGTCCGCCGTGACGATGACGTGGCCAAGCAAATGGGCGATCGCCGCCTGGTGGGCGCGATCGTACTCGACCAGCTCGCTTGCGATGCCGACAAACGCCGGATGGCCGCTGATCATCGCCCGCTCCCGCTCCGACAGGGCGCGCGCTTGAATGACGTCAAGCGGCAAAAACGTCGCCCGCCCATGGCCGTTCGTTTTCAAATAGTGGATGGCTTGCCGCGCCGCCGCTTCGCTGTCGACGACGATGTGCTGCATCGCGCCGCCGAGCGCCGTTTCGAGCGCCGTTTCGTAGCGGTCCGGCACGCGGATCAGCTCGACGATTGCGCCATGAATGCCGGGAAGCCGGTCGCGCGCTTTTAATACTTCCTTCACCCCTTGGAAAAAGCCGGCATAATCGTGTTGCATCTCTTCCAGCCATTGCTTGCGCGCTTTTGTTTGCTGCCGGTATTGACGCGCCTGCTGCAAAAGCGACTCATTCCGTTTGAGCTCCGCCTTTTGTGCCGCAAGTGCGGCCGTCATATGAGCCAGCTTCCCGCTCGTCTCAGCGATGGCTTGTTCAAGGCGGGACTGCTCAGCGCGCGAAGCCGCCAGTTTTCGTTCTATCTGCTCGCGTTCAGCAAGATGGTGGCGGTTCGCTTCGTCGAGCGCCGCCCGCTTGGCCTGCAGCTTGCCGATCGCCTGCTCCACATGCGTGCGCTCGTTTTTCAACGCCGCTTGTTCGTGGACAAGGTCGATATAATCGCCCTTTCGCCGCTCGATCTCCTCCTCAAGATCAACCTCATACTCGGAAAGCGACATTTGTTTCTCTTTCAGCTCTTTCTCCAGCGCCGCGGCAGCGCCCTCAAGCCGGGCGAGCTCAGCCCGCTCTGCACGGAGCCGTTCGGCCAGGCGGCGCTGTTTCGCCGTTAAAGCGGCGGCAGTCTCCTCAAGCTGCTCTTTCCGCTTTTCTGCATTTTTTTTCCTCTCTTTTAACACTTCCTTCCGGCCTTCGAGTTTTTCAAGCTCCTCGCTTGCCAACAGCAGCACTTGCTGCAGGCCGTCGATCGACTCGTCAATGGCCGCCATTTGGTCGCGCAGCTGTTCGATATGGGCTTCCATTTTGTGCAGCGCCGCCGCCAGCGCTCCTTCCTCTTGCTGGTGCCGATCAAGCGCTTCCTTCAGTCCGCTCCATTGCCGGTGCAGCTCCTCGATGTCGTGCACCATAAGCGCCACTTCAAACCGCTCGAGCTCCTCGCGTTTTTCCAAATACTCTTTGGCGATTGACGCCTGCATCCGAAGCGGTTCAAGCTGCTGTTCGAGCTCATGCAAAATGTCGTTGACGCGATGCAAGTTGTCTTGTGTTTCCGCAAGTTTTGTTTCCGCCTTTTTTTTGCGCAGCTTGTATTTCAAGACACCGGCCGCTTCTTCAAAAATCGTACGCCGCTCTTCCGGCTTGCTGCTTAAAATTTCTTCGACCCGGCCTTGGCCGATGATCGAAAACGCCTCCTTGCCAAGCCCGGAGTCCAGAAACAAATCGACAATATCTTTTAAGCGGCACGGCTGGCGGTTGATGAAAAACTCGCTTTCCCCGGAGCGGTAAACGCGCCGGGTGATGCTCACCTCTTGATACTCAAGCGGCAAAAAGCCATCTTCGTTGTCGAGCGTGATCGTCACTTCGGCGACGTTCAGCGGCTTGCGCGAGTCGCTGCCGGCGAAAATGACGTCTTCCATTTTTGCCCCGCGCAGCGATTTCGCCGACTGCTCGCCGAGCACCCAGCGGATCGCGTCGGTAATGTTGCTTTTGCCGCTTCCGTTCGGGCCGACAACCGCCGTGACACCGGGGACAAAATCAATCGATACGCGGTCGGCGAATGATTTGAAGCCGATCACATCTAACCGTTTTAGGAACATGATACGATGCTTCACCATCTTTCCGCTTTGATCTCGGCCCGCCGGAGCGGACCGGGACAGGCTGCTGTTTTCAATATACCACCACAGTGCGTCGAGAAAAAATGTTCATACAAAAAGACTGACGTAAAAGCGCCAGCCTTCTATGGCCGCTCGGCAGCCCGCAGCGTCTCAAGCGCCATTTGTGCCGCATGCTGCTCGGCTTCCTTTTTGGAGCGGCCGACACCGATGCCGAGCTCTTGGCCGTTTAACGCCACGCGGGCGACGAACTCTTTGTTGTGGGCCGGTCCTTTTTCTTCCAAAATGGTGTATTCAAGCGTCCCGCTGCCGTCGCGCTGCACGAGTTCCTGCAGCTGGCTTTTAAAATCCATCACATGAGAAAAAGCACCTTCATCTATTTTGGGAAAGATCGTTTGCCCTAAAAAATGGAGGACCGCCTCCATTCCTTGATCCAAATAAAGGGCGCCGATAAACGCTTCAAACACGTCAGCCAAAAGCGCCGGGCGCGTCCGTCCGCCGGTCAGCTCCTCGCCTTTGCCAAGCAAAACGAGTTCGCCAAACGACAGGGCGTTGGCAAATTTCACAAGTGACGGCTCGCAGACAATGGCCGCCCGCAGCTTTGTCAACTGCCCTTCGCTCATATGTGGGAATTTTTGAAACAAATATTGGGAAACGGTCAGCTCCAGCACGGCGTCGCCCAAAAACTCGAGCCGTTCATTATCCTCGTGAAGCCGCCGCCGATGCTCATTCACATACGATGAATGGGTGAACGCTTGCATCAACAGCTTTTCATTTTGGAAGGTGATCCCGATTTTCCTTTGCAGTTCTTGAAACTTCGCCCGCCTTTTTTCGTGGATGCGTTCTTTGTCTTTTTGTTTTGACATAAAAATGCCCTCCGACTTCGTTCCAGACAAAACTGGCCGTATACTATCCTTTATTATATCCGTTCACCATCCCGCTACGCGAGTGGCAAAGGCGCCTTTTTTCCGCGGCTAGGTCCCGTGCGCCTCTTAAAAAGCAGAGAAAGCCCCGTTCGGAGCAACGGGACTTTGCAAAAAAGCGGGATTACAGATGGCTTTTTATGTAGTTCACAGCATCTCCGACTGTGACAATTTTTTCCGCTTCTTCGTCGGAAATTTCCATGTTGAATTCGTCTTCGAGCTCCATGACCAATTCGACGATGTCGAGCGAGTCAGCACCCAAATCGTCTTTGAACGACGCCTCGAGCGTCACTTGCGATTCGTCAACCCCGAGCCGGTCGACGATGATTTTCGTGACACGTTCCAATACGTCTGCCATTCTGTTCACCTCCCTTCATGATTATAGTCGATTCTCAGGGAAAATACTAGCCGCCTTTTGTTACGGCATGACCATGCCGCCATCAACGTGAAGCGTCTGGCCGGTCATGTAGCCGGCGGCGTCGGACGCGAGAAACGCCACAACGCGGGCGACGTCATCCGGCTCGCCGAAACGGGCGAGCGGAATTTGTTTTAACATTTCCCCCTTCAATTCCTCGCTGAGCGCTTCGGTCATATCGGTTGTAATGAATCCCGGTGCGACGGCGTTGACGGTGATGTTCCGGCTGGCGAGTTCGCGCGCGGCCGTCTTCGTCAATCCGATGACGCCGGCTTTGGCCGCCACGTAGTTCGCCTGCCCAGGGTTGCCGATGACCCCGACGACGGAGGCGATGTTGATGATCCGGCCGCCGCGCTGCTTCATCATCGGCCGTGTCACAGCCTTCGTACAAAGAAATACCCCTTTTAAGTTCGTATTAATCACCGCATCCCATTCTTCTTCTTTCATCCGCATGAGCAAATTGTCGCGCGTAATGCCGGCGTTGTTCACCAAAATGTCGAGGCGGCCGAACTGGTCGAGCGCTGTTTTCACCAAGCGCTCCACCTCCTCCGCCCGGGCGACGTCCGCCTGGACGGCGATCGCTTCGCGGCCGAGCGAGCGGATCATCTCAACGACTTCATTCGCTTTTGCCTCGCTGCCGGCATAGTTGACAACGACGTTCGCCCCTTGACGGGCGAGCTCCAAGGCAACCGCCCGGCCGATGCCGCGCGACGCCCCGGTAACGAGGGCGATTTTTCCTTCAAGCATTGTTTTGTTATTCTCCTTTCAGCGCCGCAATGGTCGTTTCCAAGGAAGCGAGATCGTTTACCGCATAAACACGGGCGTTGCGGTCGATTTTTTTCACGAGGCCGGACAACACTTTCCCCGGTCCGATTTCGACAAACGTGTCGACCCCAAGCGCCAACAGCGTGCGCACCGACTGTTCCCAGCGCACCGGCGAATAGAGCTGTTCAATAAGAAGCCGGGCAATGTCCTCTTTCTTCGTCACCGGCTCGGCCGTTACGTTGGCGATGACGGGAACAGCAGCATCTTCAATGGCCAGGCTGTCAAGAACAGCCTGCAGTTTTTCCGCCGCCGGCTTCATGAGCGACGAATGGAACGGTCCGCTCACTTCCAGCGGAATGACGCGTTTCGCGCCGCGCTCTTTCAAAAGCTGCCCCGCCTTTTCCACTCCCGCTTTCGAACCGGAGATGACGATTTGCCCCGGGCAGTTGAAATTGGCCGGCTCAACCGGATGGCCTTGGGCGGCAATTTCGTTCGTCACCGCTTCGAGCGCCTCTGCCTCCATCCCTAATACGGCAGCCATCGTCCCTTCGCCGGCCGGCACCGCTTCATCCATCAGCTCGCCGCGGCGGCGCACCGCATAGACAGCGTCGGCAAACGACATGGCGCCGGCGGCCACGAGCGCCGTGTATTCACCCAAACTATGGCCGGCGACGTAATCGGCCTTCAAGCCTTCTCCGTCTACGAGCTGAAGCAAGGCGATGCTGGCGGTCAAAAGCGCCGGCTGGGCGTTGTACGTCAGCGTCAGCTCAGCTTGCGGCCCGTTGAACATGAGCGAAGAAAGCGGAAATCCGAGCCGCTCGTCAGCCGCCTCAATCACCGCACGGGCGCGGGCGTCGCGGTCGGCGGCGTCCTTGGCCATGCCGACCGTTTGCGACCCTTGTCCCGGAAATAAAAAGGCGATTTTACCCATTTTGCTTCCTCCTTTATCCATTATGCCCGCTCGAGCTCCGCTTTGATCGTGCCAATGACATCATGGGCCACCATCTCGCGCGCTTGGCGGACGGCATGGAAAATAGCGTTCGCATCGGATGAGCCGTGCGCTTTAATGACCGGAGCGTTCAAGCCGAACAACGCCGCCCCGCCGTATTCGGAGTAGTCCATCATCTTTTTCAGTCCGGCGAGCTTCGGCTTGAGGACAGCGGCGGCGAGTTTTGCGACCGCGCCGCTTGTCAGCGTCTGCTTGAGCAACGAAAAAAGCGCCATCGCCGTTCCCTCGATCGTTTTTAAGGCGACATTGCCGGCAAACCCATCAGCGACAACGACATCGGCCACGCCATTCAGCAAATCGCGCGCCTCCACATTGCCGATGAAATGAAGGTTCGTTTCTTTCAGCAAGGAGAACGCCCGCTTCACGGTTTCATTCCCTTTTTGATCTTCGGTGCCGACGTTGAGCAGGCCGATGCGCGGCTTGGCGATGCCCCGCACTTGTTGGGCATACACGTGCCCCATAATCGCATATTGCTGCAAATGCTCCGGGCGGGCGTCGACATTGGCGCCGACATCCAAAAAGACAAACCCCCGCCCGTCCAGCGTAGGCAATGTCGGCGCGAGCGCTGGCCGGTCGATGCCGGCAATCCGCCCAACGACAAACAGCCCAGCCGCCATCAACGCACCAGTATTGCCGGCCGATATGCACGCGTCAGCGCGCCCTTCTTTCACTTCTTCCGCCATGCGCACCAACGACGAGTTTTTTTTGCGCCGCACAGCCCGCACCGGCTCATCGGTCGCTTCAATCACCTCATCGGCATGGAGGATCGACAGGCGCCCTCCGTCCGGCACATGCGGACGGATTTTCGCTTCGTCGCCGATAAGCGTAATATGAATGTCGGGAAAATGCGCGGCGGCTCGAGCCGCCCCAAGGACGATTTCGCGTGGAGCATGGTCGCCTCCCATGGCATCAATCGCGATGTTCATTGCTGTCGCCATCCTTTTTCTCTATGTTTGAACGATACATCTCGAACGTTCCGGAAAACACGAGCTCTTGGCCGACGTAGCTGTTTACGTCGACAATCGTGCGCCCGTTCGCCGTTTTGCCGGTCACCTTCGCCTTCGCCACCACCCGTTCGCCTTCCTTGACTTGACGAACAAAGCGGATCGTCGCTTTCGCCGTCAGCGCCAATTCGTCATGGATTACGGCAACGGCGAGCGAATTCGCCTGGGCGAACAAATGATGGCCGCGGGCGATGCGGGTGCGCCGGAACACATGATCTTCTTTCACATCGAAAATGGAAATGGCGCTCTCATCCGGCTCAATGTCGATAATATCGCCGATCACTTCCTCAAGCGGCAGCGCCCGCACTTTATCCGCGAACGACTGGCGGGCGACATGTTTAATGCGCTCGCGCAGCTCCGGAATCGACAGTTCAAGCCGGTCGAGGCGGATCGTCTGCACGCTGACTGAGAACTTTTCTGCCAGCTCTTCGTCGGTAATAAACGGATTTTCCCGGATCGTCTCCTGCAGCAGCCGTTGCCGTTCGCGTTTGCTTTTTCTCATCGATTCGTTACACCGTCCGGTTTTATGACTAGGTACTAAAAGTAATATATAATATCAAAAAACGGAATGCAAGCAGAAAAAGTGAAAAGCGGTCACATTTTGCCGCCTGCCTATTAATCTAGCTTTTCTCCATCGAGCACGCCGGACGCCTCAAGTTCGGCGCGCAGCCCCGCGTACGCTTCATCACGCCAAAACGCCGTCGTCGACACGAGTTTGGCGGCATCGCGGCGCGCGACTTCCAAGATGCGGTAATCATGCACCGGATCGCCAAATTGAAACTCCGGAAGCCCGCTTTGTTTCGTGCCGAAAAAATCGCCTGGACCACGCAGCTCCAAATCCTTTTCCGCCAGCACAAACCCGTCCGTCGTCTCCGTCATGATGCGCATCCGTTCTTTGCCGACTTCCGATTTCGGGTCGGCAATTAAAATGCAGTATGACTGGGCGTCCCCCCGCCCGACCCGGCCGCGCAGCTGATGAAGCTGGGCAAGTCCAAACCGTTCGGCGTCATAGATGACCATCACGGTGGCGTTCGGCACATTCACCCCGACTTCCACGACCGTTGTCGAAACGAGCACATGAATGCGGTTTTCACTGAACGCTCGCATCACCGCTTCTTTTTCATCGGCCGACAGCCGGCCGTGCATGAGGCCGATCTCATATTTCCCGCGGTAGTAGTGGACGAGCTGACTATGAACATCAATGGCATTTTGCACATCCAATTTTTCCGACTCTTCAATAAGCGGACAAATGACGTACGCCTGATGCCCCCGGCGAAGCTCTTTTTCGATAAAATCGAGCACACGCGCGAATTGATGATGCTTGACCCAATACGTTTCCACTTTCTTCCGCCCGGCCGGCATTTCGTCGAGCACTGATACGTCCATATCGCCGAACGCCGTGATCGCCAGCGTGCGCGGAATCGGCGTCGCCGTCATCATCAGCACGTCCGGGGCATGCCCCTTTTCGCGCAAAATGCGACGCTGCTCGACGCCAAACCGGTGCTGCTCATCAGTAATGGCGAGGCCGAGCCGGCGAAACTGTACACCTTCTTGAATCAACGCGTGCGTCCCAATGACGATGTCGATCGCCCCTTCCTCCAATTCCGCAAGCAGCTCTTTGCGCCTCTTCCCTTTCACGGAGCTTGTCAACAGCGCCAGCGTGACATCTGTGCCGGCAAACAGGTCGGCGAGCGAGCGGGCATGCTGCTCAGCCAAAATTTCCGTCGGCACCATCAGCGCTCCTTGAAAGCCGGACAATACCGCCGCATACAGCGCCACGGCGGCCACGACCGTCTTGCCGGAGCCGACATCGCCTTGCAAAAGACGGTTCATTTGCCTTGGCGCCCGCATATCGGCCAAAATCTCCTTGATGACGCGCCGCTGGGCGTTCGTTAATGAAAACGGCAAAGCGGAAAGAAACGCCGCCAGCCGCTCTTCGGAAAACGAATGGGCGACGCCGTGCTGCCCGTCGCGCACAATTCGCCGAAACGCCTGCATTTTCAGCTGGTACAGCAAAAACTCTTCATAGACGAGCCGGCGTCGCGCCTGGTGCAACTCTTCACGCGAGCGCGGAAAATGAAGGGCGCGAACCGCCTCCTGCTTGTCGACAAGACGGTAGGCGCGGCGCAAAGCGGGCGGCAGCGGGTCGGGAATGTGCGCGCCAAACTGGGCGAACGCCGCCTTCATGAGCCGGCGCATCGTTTTGACCGTCAGCGGGCTGCGCACCGAATAGACCGGTTCAATGCCGGCCGTCTCCGGGGCGGCCCCGAAACGAAGCTCATAGGCGTTGATCGCCTGCCGGTGCCGGTCCCATTTGCCGATTACGGTCACCGTTTCATTGAAGGCGAGTTTTTCTTTCAAATACGGGCGGTTGAAGCAGACAACCGTGATTAAATAGCGGCCGGAAAGCAGGCGAAAGGAAAGGCGCGACTTTTTTTTTCCGTAATACGTTACAAGCGGGGCGCTGTGCACCTTCCCTTCCACTGTCACTTTTTCTTCATGGCGGGCGGCGGCTAGATCTTTTTGTTCGTAATCGTCATACCGGTACGGCGCATACATGAGCAGGTCGCCGACGGTTGTGATGCCGATGTCGGCGAGCGCCGCAGCCGTTTCTTCACCGATGCCTTTGACCGCCGTCACCGGCTGTTGCATCGTTTCGTTCACTTCGATGCCGCAGAAGCGCCGAAAATGCGGGCCGCGATGGCGCGGCCGGTCGGCGTCGCGGCCAACCCCCCTTGCGCAGTTTCTTTCAGCGCCACCGGCATGGCCGCGCCGATGCGATACATCGCCTCGATCACTTCATCACACGGAATGCGGCTTTTTACACCGGCCAGCGCCATATCAGCAGCGATCATGGCGTTGGCCGCCCCCATCGCATTCCGTTTGACGCACGGCACTTCGACCAAGCCAGCGACAGGATCACATACTAATCCTAGCATATTTTTTAAGGCGATCGCCATCGCTTCGGCTGCTTGAGCAGGCGTTCCGCCGGCCAGCTCAACGAGCGCCGCAGCCGCCATGCCGGCTGCCGAACCGACTTCGGCTTGACAGCCGCCGGCCGCCCCTGAGATGGAAGCATTGTTGGCGACGACATAGCCGAACGCCCCAGCGGTGAACAAAAATTCGACCATTTCTTTTCTCGTCGGCTTCAACCGCTCTTTCACGGCAAACAGCGTCCCGGGGACAACGCCGGCTGAGCCCGCTGTCGGCGTCGCACAAATGACGCCCATGGCCGCGTTCACTTCATTTGTCGCCATGGCTTTGCTGACGGCATCCAAAATCGTTTCCCCGGACAAAAAGCGGCCCTGCTCGATATAGCGCTGCACCCGCACCGCATCGCCGCCTGTCAGCCCCGAGCGGGAAACGACTCCTTGCAGCCCTCTTTCAACAGCCCGCTCCATCACTTCGAGGTGGCGCTCCATTTGCGCCATAATCTCCTCCCGGCTGCGCCCGCTCACTTCGACTTCTTGGCGGATCATCACCTCAGCGATTTTGATTTGCTCTTTTTCCGCCAATGCAACAAGCTCGGCAACATTGCGAAACATTCTCTTTTCCCCATCCTTCCTGTCCGTCATCATAGCTGTCTTCGCAAAACATGGAACCGCTTTCGCTTTAATCAACGAGTTTGGTTACTTGAATAATGTTAGGCAGCTGCTCCAACTCTTGCAAAAGCTCGTCGGTCAACGGTTGATCGACTTCGATCGTCATCAGCGCTTCCTTCCCTTTTTCCTTGCGCGATACTTCCATATGGCCGATATTAATGGCATGCTTCGCCAGCGCGCTGGCCACCGCCCCGATCGTCCCGTAACGGTCGTTATGCATGATTAATAGCGCTGGGTGATGGCCCGACAACTTTAACTCGAACCCGTTTAACTCGATGATTTCAATTTTCCCTCCGCCAATGGACACGCCGACAAGCTCAAGCTCCCCTTTTCCGTCGCCAATGCGCACACGCGCCGTGTTCGGGTGATGCGGAATCGCCTCTTCGGCGGAAAACGAGACGTCCATTCCCGCAGCCTGAGCGATCGCCAGAGCGTCCGGGATGCGCTCATCAAACGTATCAAATCCAAGCAACCCGGCGACGATGGCCACATCGGTCCCATGCCCCCGGTACGTTTCGGCAAACGAGCCGTAAAACGAGATGCGCGCCCATTCAGGCTGTCTTCCAAACAGCTTGCGCGCGACGAGGCCGATGCGAGCCGCCCCGGCGGTATGCGAGCTTGACGGTCCGACCATCACCGGGCCGATGATGTCAAAGACGCTTTTATATTTCATCGGTGCCTTTCCTCCGTTCGCATAAAAAATAGAAGGGAATGCTCCCTTCTATTATTTTAACATATTATTCGACGGAAATGATAAACGGATAGAGCGGCTGCCGGCCGTTGTGCACTTCGACTTCCACTCCATCATATTCCGTTTCCAGATAGGCGACAACAGTTTCCACTTCCACTTCGGTCGCATCCTCGCCGTACAAAATGGTGACAATTTCACTTTCCTCGTCAATGAGCGCATCAAGCAGCCGCTTCGTCACGGCCAACTTGTCCTTATCGGCGACGACGATGCGGTCATCGAACAGCCCCATGTAGTCGCCTTTTTCGATTTCGACGCCATCGATTGTTGTATCGCGCACGGAAAACGTCACTTGCCCCGTTTTCACCCGCGAAAGCGCCGCCGTCATCGCCCGCTCGTTTTGCTCGGCTGACTGCGCTGGATTGAACGCCAAGAGCGCCGCCATGCCTTGCGGAACGGTTTTCGATGGGATGACGATCACCTGCCGCTCGGAAAGCTCGGCCGCTTGTTTGGCCGCCATCACGACATTTTTGTTGTTCGGCAGCACGAACACCGTCTCCGCGTTGACGCGGCGAATGGCCTCCGCGATTTCTTCGGTGCTTGGGTTCATCGTCTGTCCGCCTTCAATGACCGCGTGCGCGCCGATGCTTTGAAACAATTCGGCCACGCCGGCGCCCATCGCGACGGCAACGATGCCGTACGGCTTCGCTTCTTCCGCGCCGGCTTGCAGCGGCCGTTCCGCCTCTTTGCCGACGATGTTGGCATGCTGTTCGCGCATGTTTTCAATTTTAATGTTGATGAGACTTCCGTAGCGCTGGCCGTAGGTCAACACCTCGCCCGGCGTTTCCGAATGAATGTGCACTTTGACAAGCTCGTCGTCGGCGACGACAAGCAAAGAATCGCCAAATCGGCTCAAGTCGCGGCGAAACACTTCTTCGGAAAACGGATGCTGGGCCAGTTTGTCCTTCTCAAACCGAACCATGAATTCCGTACAGTAGCCAAACTCAATTTCGTCGGTATGAATATGGCTTTGCGCGCTTTGATGATGAGCCATCTTTACAAGCTCTTCCATCGGCACTTCGGCGGGAGCGGTGCTGACAGCTTCTCCTTTCAAAGCGGCAAGGAATCCTTCGTACACGTACACAAGCCCTTGGCCGCCGCTGTCGACAACCCCGACTTCCTTTAAGACCGGCAGCAGCTCCGGCGTGCGCTTGAGCGCGGCTTTCGCCTCCGCAAGCGCCGCTTCCATCACCGCTACGACATCGCGATCTTTTTTCGCTGTTTCAATTGCCTTGCGCGCCGCCTCTCTCGCTACGGTGAGGATCGTTCCTTCGACCGGCTTCATCACCGCCTTATAGGCCGTATCGACCCCCGCTTGCAGGGCGGCGGCAAATTCGAAGCCGTCCACTTGCGGTTTGCCTTCCACCGCTTTGGCAAACCCGCGGAACAACTGCGACAAAATAACGCCGGAATTGCCGCGCGCCCCCATCAACAATCCTTTCGCCAGCGCCGCGGCGACGTTGCCGATATGGTCGGAGGCATGCGCCTTCACCTCTTTCGCTCCGGACGTCATCGACAAGTTCATGTTTGTTCCTGTATCGCCATCTGGAACCGGAAAGACGTTCAGCGCATCGACCGCCTTGGCGTTGTTCGCCAAATGCGCGGCTCCTTGCTGCACCATATCGGCAAACCGTCTTCCGTCAAGCGTCCTCATTGCCACCGGCTGATTCCCCCTTACTACGGATTCACCACCCGAACCCCTTGGACGTAAATGTTGATGGACTGAACCGCCAATCCAAGCGTCTGATCGAGTGTATATTTCACTTTCGACTGCACATTGTGGGCGACTTCGGAAATTTTCGTCCCGTAACTGACGATGATGTACATGTCGATATGTACTTCGCCGTTTTCCTCGCGGACGATAACTCCTTTGGAAAAGTTCTCACGGCGCAAAATTTCCGACAGCCCGTCGCGAATTTGATTTTTCGACGCCATTCCGACAATGCCGTAGCAATCGACGGCCGCTCCCCCGGCAATCATGGCAATGACCTCATTGGCAATTTCAATGCGCCCATATTTTGTTTGCCATTCAATTGACATGTTCGTTCCCCCTTTGCGTATCTCGCACAGCTACCCCCATTGTACTATAACGTTTTCTGTTTTCAAAGCGCTTCCCGGCCGCCCACTAGTATTATTTAGCCGAAAACTGAAATATATGTCAAGGACATTTTCTTGAAAGAGAAAGAGCGCGTCTATTGCAATCCCTTCCGTTGTATGATAAATTATAATAGTGTTTTTAGAGGGATGTAAAAGCAAGGAGGGAAAAACGATGGCGAAATGCTTCATTACCGGCAAGAAAAAATCGTTCGGCAACACACGTTCGCACGCCATGAACGCCAGCCGCCGCACGTGGAAAGCCAACTTGCAAAAAGTGCGCATTTTAGTCGACGGCAAACCGAAACGCGTTTGGGTTTCGGCGCGCGCCCTGAAATCCGGAAAAGTGAAACGCGTCTAACCGTTCAACAAAAAAAGCACCAAAAATGGTGCTTTTTTCTTACCCTTTTTTAAACGCGTTCAACACCGCCCGCACAATTCCGCCTAAAAATTTCGGCAGCTTGATCGTATAAAACTTCATCCCGATTCCCTCCTCACACCCGTCATATCACGCGCTTCCCGCCATTTCCTTATCCAGTATATTCCGTTGCTGACCAATCGCAACTACGGACAGCCGGCAAAATCGCTGCTCCTTATCATCATTAATATGCCTTCCGAAAACGAAAAAGTACCGGAAGATTGGATAAGTTCGTTACTAATACATAGTGTGGAACCGCGGGAAATATGACAGTCGGCCAATGGATATTTAAATCCAATAAGCGTGAGCCCCGCCACCGTTTCAGAAATCGGGATGTAAGACACATAGCGGTATCGATCGTCGCGTGTGATCGTATGCACGCCGGGCAGATGGACGGTCAACACATTTTGCCGGTCGACGATTTCAATCGGCCGGCCGGCGTATTTCAGCAACAGCTCGACATTGCCAAACAGATGGTCAAGACGTCCGCCGGTGGCGCCAAACAGACGGATGTGGCAGGCGGGCTGTTCCACCGCCCAATCAAGGGCGATCTCCATATCTGTTTTGTCTTTTTCTGCCGGCCATATTTCCAAATCCGGAAGCATTTGCTGAAGCTTGGCCACTTCTTCAGCCGGCACGGAATCGAAATCGCCAAACGCCCGCACCGGCTGGAGGCCGGCTTCAAGCAGCGCCGTTGTGCCGCGGTCGACGCCGACCCAATGCACATCCGCGCCGTCATAGCGGCGCAAGCTAGGGAGAAGCTCACGCGGGCCGCCGCCGACAATATGGATCACCATTCCCCTTCCCCCTTCGCCTTTTTCAATAAGAAAAAGCCTTGTTTCGCCTTGCCTGGCTTTTCCGGCGCTCACCGCCTACCGTTGCAGCGGCTGCCGGATGCAAGAGCCCGTTCTCTACTTGGCGCACGCTTCTCGCAAAGCGCGAATGGCCGCCGCCCGGTCCGCCTCATTGTAAATGGCCGACCCGGCGACGAGCACATTCGCCCCGGCTTCGGCGCAAAGCGGCGCTGTTTTCGCGTTGACGCCGCCGTCCACTTCGATGTCCAGCGCCTTGTTTTGTTCGCCGGCCAAACGGGCGACTTCGCGAATTTTCGGCACGACGGACGGAATGAACGCCTGCCCGCCAAACCCCGGGTTGACTGTCATCAATAGGACAAGATCGACGTCGGCGATGACATGGCGGATTGTCTCAACCGGCGTATGCGGATTCAACACGACCCCGGCCTTGACACCTTGCTCTTTAATAAAGTGAATCGTCCGGTGCAAATGCACGCACGCCTCGGCGTGGACGGAGATGATGTCCGCCCCGGCTTTGGCGAACGCCGGAATGTATCGGTCAGGGTCGGCGATCATTAAATGAACGTCAAGCGGCAGCTTCGTCACCGGGCGAATGGCGGCAACGACCGGCGGCCCGATCGTGATATTCGGCACGAACCGTCCGTCCATGACATCGACATGAAGCCAATCGGCTCCGCCTTCTTCCACCGAACGGATTTCCTCGGCCAAACGGGCAAAATCAGCTGACAAAATCGATGGCGCAATTCGAATCATCGTTCAATACCTCGGCTTTCGTTCTTTCATTTCCGCAACAAAACTTAAATAATGGTCGTAGCGGTACGGCGGAATGTCCCCGGCCTCAGCCGCCTCGCGGACCGCACATTTCGGTTCGGCCACATGAAGGCAGCCGCGGAACTTGCACCCTTCTCCGTATTCCCGGAATTCCGGAAAATAGCGCGGCAGCTCGTCAAGTTCAATATCGTCGAACTCGAGGGCGCTAAACCCCGGTGTGTCGGCGACGAGCCCGCCGGCCACCTCCAGCAGCTCGACGTGGCGGGTCGTATGTTTGCCGCGCCCTAAATGGGTGGAAATATCGCCGGTTTTCAGCCGCAAATCCGGGCGAAGCGCATTTAACAGCGATGACTTGCCGACGCCGGACTGTCCGGCAACGACCGAGACGCGGCCGCGCAGGTGCGCCGCCAGCTTATCGAGGCCGTCTTTTGTCACGGCCGACGTCTCAATCACCTCATAGCCAATGCGCCGGTAATCACCTGCATAACGGGCGATCGCGTCTTTCGCCTCGCCATCGAGCAAATCCATTTTGCTAATGACGATAATCGGCGCAATTTCCTTCGATTCGATTAAGACGAGAAAGCGGTCCAACAGCTTGGCGCTAAAGTCCGGGCTTACGGCAGAAAAAACTAAAATCGCCTGCTCGACGTTGGCGATCGGCGGCCGCACCAGTTCATTTTGCCGCTCGCGAATGTCCAAAATGTAGCCTTCCGTCTCGCTTGTCGCCGTAAAGACGACGCGGTCGCCGACAAGCGGCGTCACTTTTTGCTTGCGAAACACACCGCGCCCGCGGCACTGAAACACATTCCCTTCCGAGAGCACGTAATAAAATCCGCTCAACGCTTTGATGATTTGCCCTTCTGCCATAGCCTCACTCCTTTTTTCCGCCGTGTTCTGGATATGGAATCGATCCTTCGTCTTTGACAACATTGTTGACAATAACGCGATAATACGCCGTCTCCCCGTATGGAATTTCAAACTCTACGATCTCCGTGGCCGGCCCTGTCAGCCGGTACGTTTTATATGGCGTTGTCATGTTATGGTTCGCATCTTGAATGTAAAGCTGGGCTTCCACCACCTGTCCGTTTTCCGCCGGCTCGTATGGGATGACGATTTCTTTGATGACCGTTTTGGATGGCTTCGGCTCCGGGCCGCGGGAAATGACGACCGTAACAGTCTCGCCTTTTTCCACCTGCTCATTGGCTGCCGGAGTTTGCGAGATGACAAGCCCTTTCGGCACTTCATCGGAATACTTGTACTTCACTTCAATGCGCAGCCCTTGGTCTTCGCCGTAGTCGCGCACACTTTTTTCCGTATAGCCGCTCAAGTCTTTGAGCGTTACGGTTTCCGGACCGAGGCTGACCGTGAACATCACTTCCGTTTCGCTCGGCACGACTTCATCGCCGGCGTACGGATATTGATCCAAAATCGTCCCTTCCGGCTTATCGCTATGGCGGCCGTTGCGCGTAATGCGAGTGAACCCTTCCGCGCGCAGCTCCTCCTCGGCGGCCGAAATATCGTCGCCGATAAAGCTTGGAAACTCGATTTTCTTTTTGCCGGCGCTCTTATAGATGACAATGCCGGCCCCTTGCTTCACCGTCATTCCGGCTTCCGGGTCGGTGCGCACGACTTTTCCTTCTTCTATTGCATCATCTTCGACATCGATCGTGTCTTTGATTTCCAAGCCGAGCGCCGACAACTGTTCAACAGCTTCGTCATAGTCTTTATTGACGACATCCGGCACCGTCACTTCCTTTGGAAAGAACACGTCCGGAATCCATGTGAGCGCGCTCACGCCGGCCGCTCCAAGCAATAGGATGACGGCGGCAAGCCAGGCGATCCAGACCCGCTTCCGTTTCGGCTTCGCCTTTGGCTCGTCATCCGCTTTGGCCGGCTCGTTCGCCTTTTCCTCATAGACAAGCGTCTCCGGCTCAAGCGCGGCGCTTTCCGGATGTTTTATGATCGGGATGGCCTTCGTCGCTTCATCGCCGTCATCCGGGATCGTGAATTTGGCCTCGTTGCGCCGCCTCGGGTCCAGCGCCGTCCGGATGTCCTCGTTCATGGCGCGCGCCGATTCATAGCGGTAAAACGGGTCTTTCGCCGTCGCTTTTAAAATAATATTTTCGACGCTTTGCGGAATGTCGGGATTCCACGCCTTGGGCGACGGCGTTTCCGCCTGCAAATGCTTCAGCACGATCGAAACGGCCGATTCGCCGGAAAACGGCAGCCGGCCGGTGACAAGCTCAAACATGACGATGCCAAGCGAATAAATGTCCGACTTTTCAGTGGCAATGCCGCCGCGCGCCTGCTCCGGCGACAAATAATGAACCGAACCGAGCACCGAGTTCGTCTGTGTAATCGTCGTTCCGCTCATCGCCACCGCGATGCCGAAGTCGGTCACTTTCACGTTGCCGTGCTCATCAAGCAAAATGTTTTGCGGTTTAATGTCGCGGTGGATAATGCCGTTCTCATGGGCATGGGCGATGGCCGACGTCAGTTGGTCCATGATGCAAAGCGCCCGCTCGACCGGAAGCGGGGCATGCTGCTGAATGTACTGTTTCAGCGTCGAGCCGCGCACATACTCCATCACGATATAATAAAGGCCTTCTTCCTCGCCGACGTCGTAAATCGGCACAATATGCTCATGATTTAAGCTCGTCGCCGCCTGCGCTTCGCGGCGGAACCGTTTAATAAACCTGTCGTCGTTGGCAAAATCAAGGCGGAGCACTTTCACGGCGACATCGCGCTCCAAAATGATGTCGCGGGCCAAATAGACATTCGCCATGCCGCCGCCGCCGATCAGGCTGATGATTTTGTAGCGGTCGTTCAATCGCTTTCCGATAAGCACGCCGATCACCCACCTTCACGTTCCACTGAAAAATCAACGACTGCAAGCGAAATGTTGTCTTCCCCGCCCCGCCCGTTCGCCAATTCGATGAGCGCCTGCGCTTTTTCTTCAAGCGCGCCGGCGCCGGTCAAAATTTGCACGATGTCTGCCTCGGGCACTTTGTTTGACAATCCGTCCGAGCATAGCAGGAGCATATCGCCGTCATCGATGGAAACGGTTTTGATATCGACCTTCACGGCCGGTTCGGTGCCAAGCGCCCGCAAAAGCACGTTTTTGCGTGGATGGTGTTCGGCGTCCTCTTTGGAAATTTGCCCGCTTTTGACCAGCTCATTGACAAGAGAATGGTCATCGGTCAACTGTTGAATTCCGTTTTGGTTCAATAAGTAGCAGCGGCTGTCGCCGATATGCGCGATGGTGGCAAACGGCCCAGCGCAAATGGCGCCGACGACCGTCGTTCCCATCCCTTGGCATTCCGGATGGGAGAGGGCGTAGCGAAACAGCCGCTCATTGGCGGCTGCGATCTGCACTTTCAGCCACTGCTCCGCCTCAGCCGGCGAGGAAACGCACGGCGCTTGCTCCCATTGCTCTTGCAAGTGCGCCACCGCCATCGCGCTCGCCACATCGCCGGCGCGGTGACCGCCCATTCCATCGGCGACAACCGCGAAATATTGGCCGCTTTCGTTGACAAATACACCGCCGTTGTCTTCGTTATGCTCGCGAATTTGGCCGATATCAGTTCGGAAAACGGCTCGCATCCGATTCACCTCGTCTCTTCTTTCCGCTCCTTCGCGCGAAGCTGTCCGCAGGCGGCATCGATGTCGTGTCCGTGTTCGCGGCGAATGGTGACGTTGATTCCATGTTTTTTCAGCGCCCGTTCAAAGGCAAAAATTTGGTTGCGCGGCGTGCGCACATAATTTCGCTCCGGCACATAGTTGACCGGAATCAAATTTACATGGCATTTCAGCCCTTTAAGCAGCTCGGCCAGCTGCTCGGCATGCTCAAGTTGGTCATTCACTCCGCCGAACAATCCGTACTCGAACGTCACGCGCCGTCCAGTTTTTTCAATGTAGTATCGGACCGCCTCCATGAGCTTCGGCAGCGGATACGCCTTATTAATCGGCATCAGCTTCGTCCGCAGCTCGTTCGTCGGTGCATGCAGCGAAATGGCGAAATTGATTTGCATGCCTTCGTCAGCAAATTGATAGATTTTCGGAATAATCCCGCTCGTTGACACGGTGATATGGCGGGCGCCGATGTTCAACCCTTTCGGATGGTTGACGATGCGCAAAAATTTGATGAGCGCATCGTAATTGTCAAACGGCTCGCCAATGCCCATCACGACGATGCTGCTGACGCGCTCATTGGTCTCATCGAGCGCCTTTTGCACGTGTACAACTTGAGCGACGATTTCGCCCGCTTCCAAATGACGCTTCAGCCCACCGAGCGTCGAGGCGCAAAACGTGCAGCCGATGCGGCAGCCGACTTGGGTCGTCACGCACACCGAATTGCCGTAGTTATGGCGCATGAGCACGGTCTCGATCGAATAGCCGTCATGGAGCTCAAACAAAAACTTGATCGTCCCATCTTTGGACGTTTGCTTGACAATCGTTTTGAGCGTCGTGATCGAAAACGACGCCGCGAGCTGTTCGCGCAGCCGTTTCGGCAAGTTCGTCATCTCGGCAAAATCGGTGACGCGCTTTTCATACAGCCATTCGTAAATTTGTGTGGCGCGAAACGGCTTTTCGCCTTGAGCAGCAAGCCATTCTTTCCACTCGTCAAGCGTGAGCGAATAAACAGACGGCAACGATGGCGGCTGCCCGCCGCTGGAGGCCCGGCGGACAGCGGTCTGGACGATTTCCACTCCATTTACACCTTCTTTCGTAGTAATGCGATAAAAAACCCGTCGGAATCAAAATAATGCGGCAACAGCTGCAGCATTCCGCTTCGCACGCGCGGCCGCACCGGCTCTGGCATCCGCTCGGCGAGACGGTCGTCAAGGGCAAAATCCGGATGGTCGGCCAAAAAACGGGCGATCGCGTCTTCATTCTCTTCGCGCTCGATGGTGCACGTGCTGTAAACAAGCACGCCCCCTTTTTTCAACAGCGGCGCGGCCGCCCGCAAAATGGCTTGCTGCACCGCAACGAGCGCGGCGACGTCGTCTTTCCCTTTCGTGTATTTGATCTCCGGCTTGCGGCGAATGACGCCGAATCCGGTGCACGGCGCATCGACCAAAATGCGGTCAAACGACTCAGGGGCAAACCGCTCGCCGAGCCGGCGGCTGTCAAGGGCGAGGGGGGTGATGCAGCGAAACCCAAGCCTTTGCGCCTGCTGCTCAATGAGCTTCACTTTATGCTCATGAACATCGACGGCGACCACTTCACCGCGGCCGCCCATCCGCTCGGCGATATGGGTCGTCTTCCCCCCGGGCGCCGCGCAGCAGTCAAGCACCCGCTCGCCGGGAGCCGGATCAAGCGCCCGGGCGACAAGCATCGAGCTTTCATCTTGGATCGTCAGCAAACCGGCGCGAAACGCTTGCGTATGCGCCAAATTTCCTTTTTCCGCGCGGACGGCCTCCGGCGCGAGATGGCCGGGAGCAGCTGCCATGCCTTCAGCACGCAGCCGGTCAAGCGCTTCCTCCACCGTCGCCCGCAGCCGGTTGACGCGGGCTGTTGACTGCGGCGGGCGCAAATTCGTCTCGCACATGCGCGCCGTTTCCTCAAAACCGTATTGGCCGATCCAGCGCCGGACAAGCCATTCCGGATGGCTGGTGGCGACGGCGAGCCGTTTTCCGGAGTCGTGAATCGCCTCAAGCGAAGGCAGACCCTCACGGCCGATCGTGCGCAAAACGCCGTTGACAAGCGAGGCGATGCCGCGATGGCCGCGCCGCTTGGCGATCTCGACCGCTTCAAAAATGGCGGCGTGATCCGGGACGCGGTCCAAATACACCATTTGGTACAGCGTCAACCGGAGCAGCATGCGCACCCACGGCTCCAGCCGGCGCGCCTTTCGCAAAAACGGAGCTAAATAGTAGTCAAGCGTATCACGCCGCTGCACCGTGCCGTAGACGATCTCCGTCAGCAACGCCGCATCGCGCCCGTCAAGCCGGCCTTTGCGAATCGCTTCATTGAGCTCCAGATGGCTGTAGGCTCCTTGTTGTTCAATTGCCAACAATGTCTCCAACGCAAGTTCACGTACGTTCATGATCCTCTCCTAGCTTCATGCCGACCGAAAGACGGCTGCCGGCGCCGCGCAAAAACTCGCCGGCGGCCATCCGCTTTTTGCCGGCCGGCTGCAATTCGGTGATGCGAATGGCTGTCTCATTGCCGGTGGCCACGACAATGCCGTTTTCCTCGAGCGCCACAATCGTGCCCGGCGGCGCCGCTTCTGGTGTCGGCACTTTTTCTCCCCACCAAACTTTCCAAACGTTCCCGCTGTGTGTCGTATACGCAACCGGCCACGGATGGAAGGCGCGAATATGGTTGTAAATGGCTTCGCCAGGCTGCGTCCAGTCGATCCGCTCCTGCTCGCGGCGAATGTTCGGCGCATACGTCGCTTTCTCCTCATCTTGCGGAACGGGCGTAACGTTTCCTTCCAATAAAAGTGGAAGCGTTTCTGATAATAGTTTAGCCCCGGCGGCGCTCAATTTATCATGGAGCGTGCCGACCGTGTCCGTTTCAGCAATCGGCACCTCGACTTGCGCCAACATATCGCCGGCATCCAGCTTCTCGACCATATACATGATCGTGACGCCCGTTTTCGTTTTTCCTTGCCAGATGGCATAATGGATCGGCGCCCCGCCGCGCAGCTCGGGCAGAAGCGAGGCATGGACATTGATGCAGCCGTATTTCGGCGCTTCCAGCAGCGCTTTCGGCAAAATTTGCCCGAACGCCGCCGTCACAATCAAATCAGGCGCAAACGCCAACACTTGTTCGTATTGCTCCGGCTCGCGAATTTTTGTCGGCTGCAGCACCGGGATGCCGTGGCGCTCCGCTTCCACTTTCACCGGGGGTGGCACGAGCTGGCGCTTCCGCCCTTTTGGCTTATCCGGCTGGGTGACAACCGCCGAAACATGATAACCGTCGTCAAGAAGCTGCCGCAAAATCGGCACGGCAAAATCAGGAGTCCCCATAAACACAATGTTCGTCATCGGCATCTATCCTTCCAATTCCTCAAGATCACAGTAACGGATCACTTTTGATGTAAACAGCACACCGTGCAAATGGTCGATTTCATGCTGCAACGCGCGCGCCAAAAAACCGGCGGCCGAAAGCGTAAACGAACGGCCGCGCCGGTTTTGCGCCCGCACGTTCACAAATTTCGCGCGCGGCACTTCGCCAAACAGGCCGGGAAAGCTCAAACAGCCTTCCACATCGACCTCTTCGCCGCGCGCCTCGAGGATAACTGGGTTGATGAGCTCAATCCGGCCGTGTTCATCGCCGACGTCAATGACGGCGATCTGCTTGGCGATGCCGACTTGCGGGGCGGCCAAGCCGACCCCGTCAGCGGCAAGCATCGTATCGTACATGTCGTCAAGCAGCCGGGCAAGCTCGCGGTCAAACGTTGTCACCGGGGCGCACGGCTGCTCCAAAATCGGGGCGGGATATGTGACAATCGGCAATATTGGCAACGTCATTTCCTCCATTTTCACATCATCATATACGGGTTCGTATCGACGGTGATGGCCGCTCCGCCATGGGCGGCATCGGCTTGGTAGCGGTCGATGACCGCTTTGAGCGCCGCCGTTACATTCGGTTCCCGTTTGTATTTTATCATGCACTGGTAACGATATCTATCGTGAAGGCGGGCGATCGGCGAGGCGACCGGACCGAGAACGACCGCCTCGTTTGACAGCTGTTTGCGCATGTAGGCGGCGATTTTTTCCGCCGTCTTGGCGGCAGCCGGCGCTTCCTGGTGGGCGACCGTGATGAGCGTCAAGTAGTAGTACGGCGGATAACCGTGCGCTTTGCGCAGCATCATCTCCCGCCGATAAAAGGCGCGATAGTCATGGCGGGCGGCAAGCTCGATGCTGTAATGGTCGGGCGTGTACGTCTGAATGACGACTTCACCCGGCAGCTCATGCCGTCCGGCGCGCCCGCTCACTTGTGTCAGCAGCTGAAACGTTTTTTCCGCGGCGCGGAAATCGGGCAAATGCAGCATCGTGTCAGCCGCCAGCACGCCGACGAGCGTGACGTTTGGAAAATCGAGCCCTTTGGCAATCATTTGCGTGCCGAGCAAAATATCGGCTTCCTTGGCAGCAAAACGGGAAAGCAGCTCTTCATGCGCCCCTTTGCGGCCGGTCGTGTCGACATCCATGCGGATGACGCGCGCTTTCGGCAGCAACCTCGTCAGTTCTTCTTCCACTTTTTGCGTGCCAGTGCCAAAAAAGCGGATGTGTTCGCTTCCGCACGACGGACAGCGGGGGGCAAGCGGCTCTTCATGCCCGCAATAATGGCATTTCATCCGCTCGCCGGCGCGATGGTACGTAAGCGAGATGTCGCAATGCGGACAACGGATGACGTAGCCGCAGCCGCGGCACATGACAAACGTTGAATAGCCGCGCCGGTTTAAAAACAGCACCGCCTGCTCGCCGCGTTCGAGCCGCTGTCGCAACCCGTCAAGCAGCCGGCGTGAAAACATGGAGCGGTTGCCGCTGCGCAGTTCCTCGCGCATATCGACGACATGGACCGACGGCAAACCTTGGCGGCTGACGCGCTCCGGCAGCTCAAGCAGCTCGTACACCCCTTTGGCGGCGCGGGCGAACGTCTCAAGCGAGGGGGTGGCGCTGCCAAGCACGACCGGGCAGCTGTGGCGGCGGGCGCGGTAAATGGCGACATCGCGCGCGTGGTAGCGCGGCATTTCTTCTTGCTTATAGCTCGTCTCATGTTCTTCGTCGATGATGATCATCCCTAAGTTTTCAAACGGGGCAAACACGGCTGAGCGCGCACCGACGACAAGCTGCACTTCTTTCCGGTGAATTTTCCGCCATTCGTCGTATTTTTCCCCGATGGACAGCCCGCTGTGGAGCACTGCCACCTTCGGACCGAACCGCCCCTTAAACCGCTCGACCATTTGCGGCGTCAGTGAAATTTCCGGGACAAGGACGATCGCCTCTTTCCCTTGGCGCAGCACTTCGTCGATCGCCTGCATGTACACTTCCGTCTTCCCGCTCCCGGTGACGCCGTAAAGCAAAAACGTGCGGTGCTCTCCGGCGCGCACCGAAGCGGCGATTTTCGCCAACGCCGCTTCTTGTGCCGGAGTGAGCGCCGGCGGCTCACTCGGCTGAAACGTGCGATGTTCGTACGGGTCGCGGTACACCTCGACATCGTTCAGCACCACCAATCCTTTGTCGACGAGCGCTTTCAGCGGCGCTGAGGAAACGCCAAGCGCCGCTTGCAGCTCGGCAACCGGCACCGCTTCCCCTTTTTCAAGCAAAAACGAAAGCACGTCCTTTTGCCTTGAAGGCAGCGCCGCCAGCGCGTCGTTTGCCTGTTTGTCCGGAACGGCCAAACGCGCATGCTTCACCGTTTTCTTGCCTGCTTTTTCTTTCACTTCGTAAACGGCTTCAAGCACACCTTGCTGCACCGCTTTTTGCGCCGCCCGCCATAAGCTGGCGGCTTCAATGTCTTTCCAAGCCACTTCCATTTGATGGACAAACAGCGGCTTTAGGTCGTCCGGCAATGCTTCCCGATTTCGTTCATCCGTCAAGCGGAGCGTTTTTTCATATTTCGCCCGCATCGCCGCCGGCAGCATCGCCTGGTACGCCGAGATGGCGAAACAGAGCGTCGTTTCCGTTAAATAGCGGCCAAGATCCAGCAGCTCTTCGTTTAACACCGGCACGACATCAAGCACATGCTCAATCGGTTTCAGCTGCTTGATGTCGGAATGGTCTTTCACCTCGACGACAAACCCTTGCAAACGCCGCGCCCCAAACGGCACCGTCACCCGCATGCCCGGCTGGATGACGCCTTGCCAGCGCTCCGGGATCGCATAATCGAACGGGCGGTCCGTCTGCCGGGACGGAACATCGACAATCACGGAGGCGACTTTCATCGAATCCCCTCGATATAGGCGTGTATTTCTTTTAAAATTTCCTCGGCCGCCTCGCGTTTTGTCATGAGCGGCAGCGGCCGAACGACGCCGTCGCGGCGGAAGATGGTGACGATGTTCGTATCGCCGGCAAACCCTGCGCCTTCTTCGGTGACATTGTTGGCAACGACCATATCGAGCCGCTTTTCTTCCAGTTTTTTTAACGCATACTGCTCAAGGTTGTCCGTCTCAGCGGCAAATCCAACCAAAATCTGCCCCGTTTTCCGCTCGCCAAGCGCCTTCAAAATATCGACCGTCCGCTCCATCTCGACGACATAACCGCCCGGTTGCTTTTTAATTTTGGAAGCTGCGACATATTTCGGCCGATAATCGGCGACCGCCGCCGCTTTGATCACGATGTCCGTTTCCGCAAAGCGAGACAAAACCGCTTCATACATTTCTTCCGCCGATTCAACCGCCACCGTCTCGACGCCATCGGGCGATGGGAGCGCCGTCGGTCCGGAGACGAGCGTCACCGAAGCGCCGAAGCGGGCCGCCGCTTCGGCGATGGCGTAGCCCATTTTTCCGCTCGAATAGTTAGAGAAATAGCGGACTGGGTCGAGCTTCTCCCGCGTCGGCCCGGCGGTGACAAGAATGCGCTTCCCGCGAAACAGCGGCGGATCGCCGGCAAAAAACCGCTCGATATGGGCAATGATGTTCTCCGGTTCCTCGAGACGCCCTTTGCCGATGTAGCCGCACGCCAAGTAGCCTTCCGACGGTTCGATGAACCGGTAGCCGAACTCACAGAGCCGCTCCATGTTCGCCCGAACGGCCGGATGCTCGTACATATGAACGTTCATCGCCGGAGCGATCCAGACGGGCGCTTTCGTCGCCAAAATCGTCGTCGTCACCATATTATCGGCGATGCCGGCGGCCAGCTTCGCCATCGTATTGGCCGTCGCCGGCGCAACGAGGACGAGATCCGCCCAGTCCGCCAAATCGATATGGGCGATGACGGCCGGGTTGTTTTCGGCAAATGTATCGACATACACTTCCTGGCGCGACAATGCTTGAAACGTGAGCGGTGTAATGAACTGGCAAGCCCCTTCGGTCATAATGACCTTCACTTCTGCGCCGCGCTGGACGAGCTGGCTGGTGAGCATCGCCGCCTTGTACGCCGCCACCCCCCCGGTCACACAAAGCAAAATATGTTTTCCCTTGATCATGTTGGCCACCCCCCGACATTGAAAAAAATAACAACCTAAAGCTAGGTTGTTATTTTTCCTCTTCCACTAATTCGACCTTGTCACCGGCAATTTCCTCGAGCGCCTGGCCGACAAATTTTTTCGACACCGGCTTTTTCACCATCAGCTCCGCACCGTCCTGCAACTCGCGTGCCCGTTTGGCCACCACCGTGACAAGCTTATACTTGGAGTCCACTTTTTGCATCAGCAAATCGATGGAAGGATACAGCATCGTCATTCCACCCCCAACATCCGTTTATATCGCTCGGCGACGCGTTCGCGCCGGCAATGCTCAGCCGTGACAATCGCCTTGATCCGCTCGCAGGCGAGCTCGACTTCATCATTTTCCACGACATAGTCGTACGCATCCATCATTTCAAGCTCCTCTTTCGCCGCCCGCAGCCGATTTTCAATCAGCTCTTTCGACTCGGTGCCGCGTCCGATGATCCGCTTTTCAAGCTCCGTGAGACTTGGCGGGGCCAAGAAAATGAAGAGCGCCTCTGGAAACGCCCGCCGCACTTTCATCGCTCCTTGCACTTCGATTTCCAAAAACACGTCTTTCCCTTCGGCGAGCGTTTTTTCCACATAATCAATCGGCGTCCCATAATAGTTGCCGACATACTCGGCCCATTCGAGCAGCTTGTTTTCCCGAATCATTTGTTCAAACTGCTCGCGCGTCCGAAAGAAATAGTCGACGCCTTCCACTTCGCCTTCGCGCGGCTTGCGTGTTGTGACCGACACCGAATAATGAAGTTTGATGTCCGGGCGCGAAAACAGCGCTTTGCGCACCGTCCCTTTGCCAACGCCGGACGGCCCTGACATGACGATTAACAATCCACGTTCGCTTTTCAACGTTGAAAACCCTACCCTTCCTCGGAGAAATCATCGCTTCCGTACAAGCGGTTCGCCACCGTTTCCGGCTGTACGGACGATAAAATGACGTGATCGCTGTCCATAATGATGACGGCGCGCGTCCTCCGCCCGTGCGTCGCGTCAACGAGCTTGCCGCTTTCGCGCGCATCTTGGATGATCCGTTTAATCGGCGCCGAATCAGGGTTGACAATCGTAATGATGCGGGTGGCCGACACCATATTTCCATACCCAATGTTAATAAATCTCATCATGACGCGCCCACCTGCCATATGTCATAGTTTTGCCGCCGGCAAGCCGCCTTAAACGGTTTATTCCACGTTTTGCACCTGCTCGCGCATTTTCTCAAGCACGCTTTTCATCTCAACGACTTGCGCGGCGATCAAGCTGTCGTTCGCCTTGGCGCCGATCGTGTTCACTTCGCGGTTCAGCTCTTGCACCAAAAAGTCAAGCTTCCTCCCGATCGGTTCGTCCGCCTCAAGGACGTCCGTCATTTGCGCCAAATGGCTGCGGATGCGTTTCAATTCCTCGTGAATGTCCGCCTTTTCCGCAAACACCGCCACTTCTGTGAGCAGCCGCGCTTCATCAACCGGAGAAGGCGCCCATTCGCGCAGGCGGCGCGCAAGCCGCTCGCGGTATTGCTCGACTACAAGCGGCGCCCGCTGCTCAATGGCTTCCACCCCGGCTTCGACTTCATGAAGGCGGGCGCGCAAATCCGCGGCCAGCGCCTCCCCTTCGCGCCGGCGCATGGCCACAAGTTCCTTTGCCGCTTCATCGACAGCGGCCAAAAGCAGCGGCTCGACCTGCTCGTTCGCTCCTTCCTCTTCCACCACTTCGACGGCCCCATCAAGCCGAAGCAGCTCGGCCGCCGTCACGCTGCCGTCAATGGCAAATCGCTTTGCGGCTTCCTGCACTCCGGCCCAATACTGGCCAAGCAAATCCCAATCGATATGTACGCTCCGTTTCACAAGCCCTTCTCCGGCGATCGTGACGAACACTTCCACTTTTCCGCGTCGCACGTACGGTGAAATTGCTTTTTTTATTTTATCCTCAAACACGAGCCATTGTCTAGGGAGGCGAATGGAAATTTCACAAAACCGGTGGTTGACCGATTTCATTTCCACCGCCACCGTCAAGCGGTCCGTTTTTTTCGTGCTCGCGCCAAAACCAGTCATGCTGTAAACCATGCCATCACATCCGTTGCGTCGTTGATGAAAAAGAAAAGGTCATAGAGCGCTCCTCTATCACCTTTTTTATTATAACATATCCATCCTTTTATTTTCTCGTAAAAAGCGAGCCGGCAAACAAAAAGGTCGGCAAGGCGGACAAACCGATGATGAGCAGCCAATCGACGGCCGCAAGCGGCTTCGTATGGAACACGGCAGCCAGCGGCGGGTAGTAGATCACGACCAGCAGCAACAGCAGCGACACGATCACCGCTGCAACGAGATACATGTTGCCGAACGGACTGCGGTCAAAAACCGAACGATCGCAGCGGCAGTCGAACACATGGATCAATTGGGCCAACACAAGCGTCGCAAACGCCGCCGTCTGAGCGTAAACGAGATCCGCGCCGCTCCGTTCATAGGCGGTCAGAAACGCAGCCAGCGTAACAACGCCGATCAAAAAGCCGCGGCTTACGATTTTCCAGCCGAGCCCGCGGGCGAACACCCCTTCATCCGGACGGCGCGGCGGCCGCTTCATGACATTTTCCTCCGGACGGTCGAGCCCAAGCGCCATGGCTGGCAACCCATCGGTCACGAGATTCACCCATAAAATTTGAATCGGCACGAGCGGCAGCGGAAGCGAAAGTAGCATCGCAAACAACATGACGAGAATTTCCCCGACGTTCGAGGCGAGCAAGTAGCGGATAAACTTGCGGATGTTTTCGTAAATGTTGCGCCCTTCTTCAATCGCGGCCTCAATCGTCGCAAAGTTGTCATCAAGCAGCACGAGCGACGCCGCCTCTTTCGCCACTTCCGTCCCCGACCGGCCCATCGCGACGCCGATATCCGCCGCTTTCAACGCCGGCGCGTCGTTCACCCCGTCGCCGGTCATGGCGACAATATGACCGCGGCGCTTAAAGGCGTTGACAATTTTCAGCTTATGCTCCGGGGAGACGCGGGCAAACACGTAAATATTATCGACCTCGCGTTCGAGCTCGTCGACCGACAGGCGCGATAACGTCGCCCCGTCCATCACTTTTCCGCCGGGCGGGAGCACGCCAAGCTGTTTGGCGATGGCCGTTGCGGTCAACACATGATCCCCGGTGATCATCACCGTTTTCATCCCCGCCTCTTTGCATCGCGCCACCGCCTGCTTCACCTCCGGCCGCGGCGGATCGATCATGCCGGCGACGCCGAGAAACCGAAGCTTCGTCTCCGCCTCCTTCTCCGATCCGATCCGCTCCGTTTCCGCAAGCGGCCGATACGCAATGGCAATCGTGCGCAAGGCGGAAGACGCCATCTGGCGAATCGCCTTCTCAATCGTCTCTTTCCACGCCGGGGTCAGCGCCTGCTCGCGCCCGTTCCATTCCAGGCGGTCCGCCCGCTCAAGCAGCACATCGGGCGCCCCTTTCGTCACAACGAACCGCCGCCCGTTCCGGTCGCGAATGATGACCGTCATCATTTTCCGCTCGGAATCAAACGGAAACTCCTGTTCGATCGTGTACTCACGCAAAAGCATTCCTTTCGCCAATCCAGCTTTGGCCGCCGCGACCAGCAGCGCTCCTTCCGTCGGATCGCCGTCGACGTAACGCCGGCCGTTTTCCTCTTTCAACTCCGAACCGTTGCAAAGCACCCCCATTGTCAACAGGCGAGCGAGCTGGGGAACGCGGTTCGGATCAACCGTCCGGCCGCGTTCAGAAAACTCGCCATCCGTTTCAAGACCAACGCCGCTTACCGCAAATGTCCGCCCGCCTGCCCATACTTGCGTGACGGTCATCATGTTTTCCGTCATCGTCCCCGTTTTGTCGGAACAAATGACCGAAGCGCAGCCGAGCGTTTCCACCGCCGGAAGCTTGCGGACGATGGCGTTTCGTTTGATCATCCGCTGCACGCCAAGCGCCAAGACGACCGTCACAATGGCCGGCAACCCCTCCGGAATGGCGGCGACCGCGAGCGACACACCAGCCAAAAACATTTCATACAGGTCGTGCCCTTGAATGACACCTACGGCCACGACCGCTGCCGTCAGCGCCAAGGCGACGACAAGCAAAATTTTCCCAAGCTGCTCGAGCCGGCGCTGGAGCGGGGTTGCCCCCGCATCCGCCTCTTCGAGCATCGTTGCGATTTGTCCCATCGCTGTTTTCATCCCAGTGGCGATGACAATCCCGACCCCATTCCCTCTTGTCACGAGCGTCCCCATAAACGCCATATTGTGCAAATCGCCCAACGACGCCTGTTCTGTATGAAGCGGGGCGGCGGATTTGGCCACCGGCACTGATTCGCCCGTCAGCGCCGACTCCTCGATTTCCAGGCCGGCCGCCTCAATCAAGCGGATGTCGGCCCCGACCCGGTCGCCGCTTGCAAGTCTCACCACATCGCCGACAACAAGCTCGCGCGTGGGGACTTTCACCCACTCCCCGCCGCGCAACACAACCGCTTGTGGAGCGGACAACCGTTTTAAGGCGGCAAGCGACTTTTCCGCCCGCCGCTCCTGGATAAACCCCAGGATGGCGTTCATGATCACGATGACGACAATCGCCACCGCATCCACATACTCGCCTAAAAACGCGGAAATCACCGTCGCCAAAAGCAACACAAGCACCATAAAATCTTGAAACTGGCGAAAAAAGACAACGATGGCCGACTCCTTCTTCCCTTCCGCCAGCTCGTTGTACCCGAACTGCCGCAGCCGTTTTTCCGCCTCCGCCGCAGTAAGCCCGGTCTTGACATTCGTCTTCGTCTCGTGCGCGACATCGCTTGCCGCGAGCGTATGCCATTGCATCTGTCTCCCTCCGTCCTTCCATTTTTTCGCACGCCGTTCCCGCTTCTCTATGCTTATTCATACATGTCCCAAAAAATGATAGTCCCCGCCATGATGTTTAGCGACACAAACATAAGGAGTCGTGGGGCCCTTTGCCACGCCATCTCCCCCATAAGGGAAAAAATCGTGTCAAAAAAGCGGGCCTCCCCATTTTATGCAACATGTTCGTCGGGCATCTTCGTCCGTCTTCAGGTAATATTCAAAGAAATGTTCAAAACGGCGGGTCGTATGGTAAGATCGAAATAGCAAACAAACGAAATAGAAAGGTGTTTTCCATGTCCTTTGACGGAGTGTTTACGTACGCCATTGTCGGTGAACTCGAAGAGGCGCTTGCGGGCGGGCGGATCACGAAAATCCACCAGCCGTCGGCGTATGAGATCGTGCTGCTTGTGCGCGCCCGGGGCCATAACCATAAAGTGATGCTGTCGGCGCATCCGACGTACGCCCGCGTCCATTTGACAAACGAAACGTACAACAACCCATCCGAGCCGCCGATGTTTTGCATGCGGCTGCGCAAACAGTTGGAAGGAAGCGTCATCGAAGCGGTCCGCCAAGTCGATTTTGACCGCATCATCGTCATGGACACAAAAGGCCGCGACGAACTCGGCGACGTGCAGACAAAGCGGCTCATCATTGAAGTGATGGGCCGCCATAGCAACATCATCCTCGTTGATGCATCGACCGACACGATCATCGACAGCTTGAAACATTTGCCGCCGTCGGTCAACCGCTACCGGACGGTGCTTCCCGGGCATCCGTACGTCGCCCCACCGACGCACGGCAAGCTGAACCCGCTTGAAGCGACGGAAGAAACGGTGCTGAAAAAAATCGACTTTCACGCCGGCAAGCTCGCCCATCAGCTCGTTTCCACCTTCAGCGGCATTTCGCCGCTATTTGCCAATGAGGCGGTGTTCCGCGCTGGACTCGCCAACCGGACGACGCTGCCAAAAAGCTTTCTTTCGCTCATCGATGACGTCCGGCACCGCCGCTTTGCCCCGATGATGTACACGAACGGGGAAAAAGAATGGTTTTACGTGTTGCCGCTTACGCACATAAAAACCGAAGGCCAACCGTTTGCGAGTGCAAGCGAGCTATTGGACCGCTTTTATTTCGGCAAGGCCGAGCGCGACCGCGTCAAGCAGCAAGCGCATGACATCGAGCGTCTCATGGCGAACGAAAAGGCGAAAAACGAGAAAAAGCTCCTAAAGCTCGAACAGACGCTCGAAGAAGCAAAGAAAGCCGACGTTTATCGACTGTACGGCGAACTGCTCACCGCCCATTTGTACGCCATAAAGCGCGGCATGACGGAAATCGAGGTCGCAAACTACTACGACGAAAACGGAGGCACCATCACCATTCCGCTCGACCCGCAAAAATCGCCGTCCGAGAACGCGCAACAGTACTTTCAAAAATACCAAAAAGCGAAAAACTCGTTCGCCGTCGTACAAGAACAAATCGAGCGGACGAAAGAAGACATCGCCTATTGCGACACGATTTTAAGCCAGCTCGAAACCGCCTCGCCGAAAGATGTCGAGGAAATCCGCGACGAGCTCATTGAACAAGGCTATTTGCGCCCGCGCGCGGCGAAAGGAGCAAAAAAGCGCAAACCAACCGCACCCGAGCTTGACCGCTACGTCGCAAGCGACGGCACGGAAATACTCGTTGGCAAAAACAACAAACAAAACGATTATCTCACAACAAAGCTGGCCCATAAGGACGATGTTTGGCTGCATGTGAAAAACATTCCCGGCTCGCACGTCGTCATCCGGAGCAAGCAGCCGTCTGACGAGACGCTCTTGGAAGCGGCGAATCTTGCCGCCTACTTCAGCAAAGCGCGCCATTCCGGCTCCGTGCCTGTCGACTACACGCGCATCCGCTATGTAAAAAAACCGAGCGGCGCCAAGCCGGGATTTGTCATTTACGAAAACGAGCAAACGCTCTACGTCACACCGGATGAAGAACTCGTCCGCACCATGAAACAGAGGCAAAAAGAACAAGCGGCGAAACCATCGTAAACGCGCCCCAATGGCCGCCCAACACGGCATCGGGCGATTTGCGCGAACTCCCGCAAACCGAAACGGTCTAGTGCCGCATAAAAGACAGCGGGCTGTCTGTAAGACCAGCTGCATTGGCCTTACGGACAGCCCGCTTTGCAAACTTGTCGAGTCAACCACAAGCCGCCATCACGAATGCAACTCCATGCACGTCTCGCCATCCGTCTCAACGAAACACATCCTCAAGAGCCACTTCAAGCCCAGGAAAGCATGCCGACTGCACCACACCCGTTCCCGCTTTCACATCCGCCTGCTCATACAGTCCTTCCTCGTTCAGCGTATAGACGGTAATCGCCTCTTTCATCGGATTGACGATCCAATACTCTTTCACACCGTACGCCATATACAAATTGAATTTGGTCACTAAATCGTGCGCCTGGTTGGAAGGGCTCAAGATCTCAACGATAAGAGTAGGCACGCCGACATACTTCGTTTCCGTAAACCCTTTTGAATCGCAAATAACGCTTAAATCCGGAATGACGACTTTGCGATCGGGAAACTTGTCGCTAGCCAGTTCGATATCGGTCGGCGCCGCAAACACGTTGCACGGCTTCCCACGAAAATAAAGGCCCAATTCGGTATGAAGGTTGCTCGAAACAAGCTGATGCTTGATGCTTGGCGACGGAGCCATATACACAGCGCCATCAATATATTCAAGCCACTCATCGCTTTGTTCCCGCAACGCCCAATATTGCTCGTACGACACATTGGAAAACCGAGGCAAGGACATCGGCATCTTCTCCTTTGTCGCTTACATATTCCCCAAAAGAAGAACGCAACAGCCGTAATGGCCGGCTATTCCTCAAGCATCTTATCCAACTTCTTATCAAAAGTATACACTTGATATCCCTTCACTTTGTTATAAGCGTATAAAAGGGTATCGACAAAGTCCAAGCGCCTTTTGCCAAACAGAGCAAGCGCCTCCTCTACGACCTCGATATCATCCACCTCGATATTATCGTATTTGAGCAATTCTAAAAGAATATCGCTGATCTCGTCATTTTTTACGTTGTACACTTTTTCAAGAACATAAACAACTTCAACGATTACTTCTCTTAGCAACAATACTTTGTTATCTTCAATAATCGTTGCGGCTTTGCCCGACAACTCATCATGGTCATTAAGCAGATATCTTAAAATAATATTCGCATCAATGATTTTCATATTGATCCACCACAGCTTTAGACCAAGCATCGCTTTCTCGGGCTTGCAAAGTCTCATTTTTATATTTGGACAGAGCCCCTCTTAGATTCCTTTTTTTTGGCTGTTCCAAATCTTCTTTATCTGCATAAGGAAGAATAATGACTTCCACTTTTCTATTTTTTAATGATTGAGGCAAATCGATGATCTTTTCTAAGTCATTGCTGTTTTTGATTACTCTTACAAAATCCATAACGTTTTCACTCCTTTCAAGGAAGATGGATCCTTTTAAACATATTATACCCGTTCATTGTACATCATGAGATGAAAATTCACTTTACGATCTAATGACAAAAAGATTTCGTCACCATCGAAGGGATGAAAATGCCGCTATGTCGAACTCTGAAACCTTGCACATTTTGAAGTTCGGGTATTTTCAGGATAGAAAAACTTTTTTAACGTCAGATATCCCTTCTTCAATCATACGTGTACTCTTTCTTGTTTCCTTTCTTATCGTACTCGCTTAACAAGTTTCCTACGGCATCATAATTCTTTTTCGCCACATAGCCTTCTTCATCCACTTCTTCCGTGACATCATTTCCGCTGGCATCATACTTGTTTTTCGTCACGACGTTTCCTTCCATTAAACGGATCGCGTCAAACCATACCGTTCCCGTGTAATTGCCGCGGAAGACAGCGGATATATCGATTTTATCAATTGGCTTGGAAGGTTGAATCGAAACGGCGGCACGGTTCCAATCTTGATTGCCAGCAGGGAAATCCGCAGGTGTGAGTAAAATATTTGTAGGTGAAATGGAGAATGCGAATGGTTGCTTGTGATGATGATCGTGACCACTAAGCGAAATGCTGTAAATGATCATTTTATTTGAATGCCAAGCCACCCGTTTTTTCTGTGAACATAACCATCCACGAATGGTTATGTTCATGCTTGGTGGTGAGCGAAACTTGCTCATGTTCAGAAAACCCACGAAATATTGACGACATTAGACGCTGTCGCACTCCGTTTTTCCCCATGGAATGACGCCGATGGCGAGTGAGTCATCTCCCCGCTTCGTCCATGACAAAAGCGCGAACCATCCTTTGGTCCGCGCTCCTCTTTTCCTCTTTTAGCTCCCCCACTCCTCCGGATTCTCCCGCCATTTTCGCAATGTCGCCAGATCGTGTTCGCTGACGGCGCCAAGGCGAACGGCCGTTTCGATGAGGGTGTTGTAGTCCGTAAGCGTGTAGGCAGGCAAATTCTCTGCGGCAAACGCCTGTTTCGCTTTTTCGAGCCCGTATGTGAAAATGGCGGCGACGCCCAGCACCTCGCAGCCCGCCTCTTTCAAGGCGCGGACGGCCGCAAGCGAGCTGCCGCCCGTCGAGATCAAGTCTTCGATAACGACCACGCGCTGGCCCGGTTCGGCTTGGCCTTCAATTTGTTTTCCTTTGCCGTGCGCTTTCGCCTGGCTGCGGACGTAGCACATCGGCAGCTCAAGCCGCTCGCTCACCCAGGCGGCGTGCGGGATGCCGGCGGTCGCTGTGCCGGCGATGAGGTCCGCTTTAGGGAAATGGGTGCGGATGAGTTCGGCGAGGCCGTCGGCGATCGTGCGGCGCACGTCGGGGTAAGCGAGCGTCAGGCGGTTGTCGCAATAAATCGGCGATTTCAAGCCCGAAGACCATGTAAACGGCTCGTTCGGCTGCAGGGCGACTGCCCCGATTTGAAGCAGTTTGGCGGCGATGTCGTGTTTCATCCTATTTCGCGCAGGAGACTCCCACTTCAACGACCAAAGGGAGTAAGTGGGAGAGGAATGCGCGTTCCCCCCTTTCTTTTGTGTATGATCGAATAAAGGCGTGGAGAAAACCGTTCAATAAAGGCACTCCAATCACGGCTACTCGATGTATGGAGTTGGTTACAGGAAACGTTGTAACCGTAAAACATCG